>SLGC01000366.1 GCA_007123885.1 Bacteroidales bacterium
CTTGCTTATCTGATATGGGGTCTGCAGGACGGTGGTGCTGAGGAAATTGTTATCCTTGATGGTCATGGAAACGGATCCTTAATTCCTCATCTAATGGTTCCCGGAGCAACATACATAACCGGCAGGCCCAGACCCGGCGTAGGGCTTTGGGGACTTGATGAGACTTTCGACGGACTGATACATTTTGGCCTTCATGCCATGATGGGGACATCTGACGGGGTTCTGCACCATACCCAGTCTTCGATGACCGAGAACCGCTACTGGTATAATGGTGTGGAATCGGGAGAGCTTGCGCAGGTTGCTGCAATTGCCGGATACTTTGGGGTGCCTACAATAATGGTTACGGGTGATGTGGCTGCCTGCAGGGAAGCAATAGAGTTTTTCGGCGAAGAAATTGTAACGGTTGCAACCAAGGAAGGGATATCACGCGAGGCAGCCGTTCTGTATCCATTCGAGGAAACCCGGCAGGCTATTTACGAAGGTGCGATAAAAGCGATCGAAGCCATTCCAAGATGTAAGCCCTATATTTTGGAAACCCCGATAAACGCCCGGATGCAATATCTGGACCTTGATCCCTCATTACCCGAACCCGTGGTTATTACAAGGGAATGGGTTATCCCAGATGCTCTTCACCTACTGGTAAACCCGGCTGTCCTTGATCGGATGAACAATTAAGAGTAGCCGGGTTCAAATGCGGCCTTGAAGTGAGAAATAGTACAATACAATAAAATCCCTTTAAAAAGCAAAACAATGCAAAAAACAATTTATATCCTGGTATTTAAGCTGGTTATTGCAATCAGCCTGAATCTTACCGCTAAAGCACAAACAGCCGATGATTTCTGGCAGGAGCCCTGGGAAGGGGTACCCGAACATTACAGGAACTGGGAATTTCCGGATTTTCAATTCCCTTCCAGCCTGGCTGCCTGGCAGCAGGAAAGGGTCCGGGTAAGGGAAACTATAGAGCAGCTTCTGGGAAACCTGCCGCCACGGCCTGAAAAACTAAATGTAAAAACCATCTCAAGGGAAGAAAAGAACGGCTACATCCTTGAAAAATTCATATTCGACAATGAAGTAGATTCATGGGTTCCCGGATACCTTGCCATTCCAACAAACGTTGAGGGGAAGGTGCCTGTCATCGTGGGGCTTCATGGCCATGGTAGCAGCAAGGACAATATTTTCGGCATAAATACAAGCACAGCCCAGGATGTCCTGGCCTTGCTTATATCGCAGGGATATGCGGTGATGGCTATTGACAGCCATTTTAATGGCGAGCGCAGGGGGCAGGGACCTGCTGGCACACGTGAGATGCAGGAAAGAGCCGATCAGGAATTATCCCTTTTCAAGATAAACCTCTGGTTTGGCCGGTCCCTCTGGGGCATGCAGGTACGTGACGAGCAGATCGCAATAGATTACCTGGTAAGTCGACCGGAAATTGATCATGAAAGGATCGGTATCCAGGGAATGAGCATGGGAAGTACCCGCGCCTGGTGGCTGGCAGCCCTTGATGAACGGGTAAAAGCTCTGGTTGGAGTAGCATGCTTTACACGTTACAAAGAGCTTATTGAGCAGCGGCAGCTTCGTGCCCATGGAATTTATTATTTTGTTCCCGGCATGCTGAACCATTTTGATACAGAGGCGCTGATGGGGCTAATTGCACCAAGGCCGTTCCTGGTTTTGACCGGCGACCGTGATATTGGTTCTCCCCTGAGCGGCATGAAGGTGCTTGAAGATAAGCTGGAAAAC
Organism: Bacteroidales bacterium; assembly: GCA_007123885.1. Classification (GTDB taxonomy): domain Bacteria; phylum Bacteroidota; class Bacteroidia; order Bacteroidales; family PUMT01; genus PXAP01. The sequence goes on from SLGC01000366.1 coordinate 1,744, forward strand.
GTATATGATCTTTATGGCAGCGGCAGCAATTTCAAAAGCATAATTTACGAGGATACCGGCCATGTATATACTGACGACATGAAAATAGAGATGGTCAACTGGTTTAACGAGCATTTAAAGAACCGGTAATTGGTTCTTTAAAGAAATTAAATTAATTTCGGGATCCTTATTTCAGGTTCCAGTTCCAATTTTAGTCAGGATATCAGGTCCGGATTTTGATTTATGGATAACATTATTGAAAATCCCTTTTTTGAGCTTGCAGCCATCCTTATAATAGCTGCTCTTGTCGGACTGGTGGGGAGATTATTGAAGCAGCCTCTTATTGTATCCTTTATTGCAGTGGGGATCCTGGTGGGTCCGTGGGCGCTGGACTTGCTTGAATCGGTAGAGCAGGTACAACTGCTTGCTGATATCGGCATTGCAATACTTCTGTTTGCAATAGGATTGAAGCTGGACCTTAAACTGATCAAGTCAACAGGTAAGATCGCATTGATGACCGGGCTGGGCCAGGTGATTTTTACCTCATTTTTCGGCTACCTTATAGCCACGGCACTGGGATTTACCCCTATGACAGCAATTTATGTGGCAGTTGCACTCACCTTCTCCAGTACCATCATAATAGTGAAGCTTCTTTCCGACAAGAAGGAGATCGATTCGCTTCACGGACAGATCTCCATCGGATTCCTGATAGTCCAGGATATTGTAGTCGTACTTGCAATGATATTTCTTTCCGCCCTGGGTGCCGAGGAAACAACCAGTCCGGTATTCGATACAGGAATTGTTTTTTTAAGGGGACTCGCCATGCTCGCTGTCATCGGATTGCTGATGAAATTTGTGCTTCCCGGAGTTATCAGGATAATAGTTGCCCGGTCACAGGAATTGCTTATACTTTTTGCCATAGCATGGGCAATGATCCTTGCGGCTGCCGGGGATTATCTGGGTTTCAGCAAGGAGGTGGGTGCATTTATCGGTGGCGTATCCCTTGCATCGACCGATTACAGGGAGATCGTAAACAGTAAGCTTACCACCCTGAGGGATTTTCTTTTATTGTTTTTCTTTGTTACACTTGGTGCTGAGCTGGATTTATCATTGGTAGGTGCCCAGATCAGACCCGCACTTATCTTTTCGTTTTTCGTCCTTCTGGGGAACCCGCTGATTGTCCTGGTCATAATGGGGCTTATGGGATACAAGAAAAGAACATCATTTTTATCAGGCCTTGCCGTGGCACAGATAAGCGAGTTCTCCCTTATACTGGCTGCACTGGGCCTTCAGCTGGGACATATAGATGATGAAACAGTGGGATTAATAACTCTCGTCGGATTGATAACTATTGGTCTTTCCACATATATGATACTTTATTCACATCAGATATTTGAATTCATATCTCCAGCTCTCGATATCTTCGAGAGAAAGGATCCATACCGCGAGCTGCGGATAAAACAGATGGAGGAAGCTCGTATTGATGTGATCATAATCGGGCTCGGGCGTTACGGTAATAATATTGCTAAAAGTCTGGAAAGGGAGGGGAGGAAAGTTATGGGAGTGGATTTCGATCCCTCGGAGGTGAGAAAATGGAAAGATAAAGGCAAGGAAGCCCAGCTTGGCGATGCGGAGGATCCTGATCTTCCCGGGTTACTTCCCCTTAAAAATGCCAGAGTCATAATAAGTACGCTGGCGGATTATGAAATTAACCTGCACCTCTTGCAAATATTGAAGCATCATAATTACCAGGGGAGGATTGTGCTCACACAGCATCATCCCGATCATGCCCAGGAACTTGTGAAAGCTGGTGCCGACATGATCCTTTTCCCTTTTGTTGATGCGGTCAGCGGTGGATTTATTACCAAACTGGATGATTGTTTTGATACCGGGAAGGATAAATGTGACAATAAAATCAAACAATAATCCTGAGGTCATGCCAACCAGAAATGATATCGTCAGCTAAACATTCCGGCGGTATGTCAACCAACAATGACCAGGAATATTTGTTGATATTACAGCTGATATTATCCTCCGAACTGTCCATAAAAAGATATTTATTCTTATAACCTGGTATTGCTGGAATGACCCTGACGATTGAAAATATCCTGCTGATAGGATCGCTGCTGCTGCTGGTAAGTATTGTTGCAGGTAAAACAACCTTCAGGTTTGGAGTCCCAACCCTCTTATTGTTTTTGACAATCGGGATGATTGCAGGTTCGGAGGGGCTAGGGATCCATTTTGATGATCCTCAAATTGCCCGGTTTATAGGGATAGTTTCACTTAATTTCATCCTCTTCTCCGGTGGATTGGATACGGACTGGAAATTTGTCAGGCCGATACTGTGGCAGGGAGTGGTCCTTTCTTCGCCAGGAGTTCTACTAACAGCTGTAACGCTGGGAATTTTCGTATGGGCGGTAACTGATTTTACTATTTATGAAGGTTTACTTCTGGGTTCTATTGTCTCTTCAACAGATGCCGCAGCAGTCTTTTCAATATTGCGTTCACGGGGAATGGCGCTAAAAAGTAAGTTGCGTCCCACCCTGGAGCTGGAAAGCGGCAGCAATGACCCGATGGCCTATGTACTAACTATTGCTTTTCTGGGACTGGTACTGAACCCCGGGCAGGGCTTTCTATCCATTCTGCCGCTGTTTTTTCAGCAGATGGTTATTGGTACACTTGCAGGTTTTCTATTTGGTAAAGCAAGTACCTTTGTTATCAATAAGATCCATCTGGATTATGATGGACTTTATCCACCGCTTGTGATATCCATTATGTTTATAGCTTTTTCAGCTACAGATTTTATCGGAGGCAATGGCTTTCTTGCAGTTTATCTTACTGCGCTTCCCGTTAGATTTTAGAAAGGAGATACAGCATGAACAACCAGCATGGGGCCGATCCTGCAATCAGCAAACTTGCTCATCTGGCAAAATCTCTGACAACATAAAATTTGCCCCATGCTGCAAAATCTTGATTTTACCGATCCTCCGAGCCTTCCCGTAACATAATATTGTAAAAAAAAGCTATTTTTGTTTATGTCATCTGTCAAACTGCAACCCGAAGAGGTAGTTCATTAAACCAAATCAAGCAAGGGTATGAGAAATTCTGTATTCATATTGCCGTTATTGCTTTTACTGCCTGTATTAATTCAAGCTGCCGATCAATGGGATACACTCCCGGGTTCCCTTAAAAGACATGTAGTAATGCTTACGGCAGATGAGATGGAGGGGCGGGGGCTGGGGACAGAAGGGAAGGTCCTTGCAAAAAATTATATAGCCGGTTGTTTCCGTGAAATAGGGCTTCAGACTTTCGATGGTCTTGATGAGTATTTTCAGCATTTTGAACTGAGGATCAGTCTTGCCATCGTGAAGGCAACAAATGTGGTCGGCTACCTGGAGGGTTCCGATCCAGCCCTGAGGGATGAATATATTGTAATAGGGGCTCATTACGATCACCTTGGCTACAGGCCTGTCAACGGCCGGGTAGTTTACCCGGGAGCCGATGACAATGCATCCGGCACGGCCATGCTTATCGAACTTGCCCGGTTCTTTGCCAAAAACCCCGGGATGATGGGGCGAAGCATTATTTTTATTGCCTTCGATGCCGAAGAGAGCGGACTGCATGGTTCGGAATGGTTTATAAGCGGGAACAGGGTAGTTGGAACGGAAAACGTAAAGTTGATGTTCAGCCTGGATATGGTGGGTATGTTGGAAGCAAACAGGGGTATTGATCTCAGGGGGATATCAACGCTGGAAAACGGAACGCAACTGGCTGAGAAAATGGCTTCTGCACAGAATCTCGCCATCAGGAGAACTACTGCCGATCTGCCGGTTCGGACCGACACCTATCCTTTTGGCATTGCCGGTATCCCTTCGGTCCATATCTTCACCGGGATGGAATCACCTTACCACTCACCGGAAGATACATGGGACCTGCTTGATTACAGGGGCATGGCCAGGATCACCCTTTTCATGTTCAGTTTTGTCTCAAGATTGTCAGGACTGCCGGAGTTGAATCCCTCACGACGTTTTGCCAGGCTTCAGCATCCATGGGCCTTGCGGTTCAATGCCGGATTGCTGGGCCAGGCAGGTTCCACATATCATGAATACCCGGATGATTTTTACCGGGCAAACAATGTATTTGCCTTCAGCTCAGGTATCTTTTTTCAGATGCATCTTGGTTACAGGCTTACTTTTCAGCAGGATGCGATGTTTGACTATAACGGCAGCCGGTCGCCGGAAGGGACTTTCAGGAGAAGCTCCCTTATTTTTCCCCTTAACCTGCATGTGAACCTGGCCTCTTCACGGGGGATCGGAAGGTTCTACTCCATCACAGGCGGATACTTCAGGCATAACCTTCGGGGGAGGGATGGAGCTGAAGAACTTGATTTCAGTACAACTCATCCGGGAGGGGAGTGGGGAGTAAACCTCGGGTTCGGCGGCGAAATAAACAGGATCCAGATGGCAACGGTATGGCGAAGGGGCATTACAAATATTGCCGCAACAAATGGTACAAGAATAGTTGAAAACGGAGTCTACTTTTCACTGGGCTACATATTCTGATCTTTTGTGTAGTTCAGGATTCTCCTGCATGACCTGTTAGAAAAACTAACGACCAAAGGTCATTGTGAACCTGGTTTCCCTTCCGGGGAAGGAAACGACTCTCAGGCTCCCCTTGTGAAGCCTCATTATCTGGCGCGAAACGCTGAGCCCGATGCCGCTGCCGTTCTCACGGGTGGTGAAAAAAGGAACGAATATATCCTCCATCTGTTCCGGTGGTATTCCCGGACCGTTGTCCATTACCGACATCTCAATCTGACCGCCACTGTTTCTGCGGCATTCCATGATAATTTTTCCACCCCCGATGGAAGAGCTTTCCAGGGCTTCGGCGGCATTTTTAAGCAGGTTGACAAGCACCTGTGATATCTGGTTTTCATCCAGGGATGCCCGTATCCCGGGTTCTTCGATCCTGTATAATATAGTTATGCCGCCATTTTCCATGTAGGGTGCACATAACAGGGCAGTCTTTTCAAACAGGTCCTTTACAACCACTTCCGATCTTACCGGTTTGGGCAGCCTGGTAAGCTTCCTGTAGGATTCGACAAACCGGGCAAGGCCCTGGCCCTGTTCGCGGATCACCGTCAGTCCCCTGACAGTCATATCGACCAGTTTGTCGTTCACATCTGCAGCAGAGATATTTCTGCCTTCCCGGATATAGGAGTTGCAAAGATTCTCGGATAGCGAGGTTACCGGGGCTATCGAATTCATAATCTCATGCGTCAGAACCCTTATGAGTTTCAGCCACGAATCCAACTCCTTCTCATCCAGCTCCCTTCGGATATCCTGCATGGAGACAAGTGTGAGAGTTTCGCCCCTGCTTTTGAAGGTGCCTGATCTTACCAGCAGCGTTATTATCCCGTCCGGTCCTTTGAATGTTATCAGCATTTCATCGCTTTTACCGATCGTGGAAATGCTGCCTGCCAGGATGGGATCAACTCTTTCAAGTTGGCTTAAATGGGTAAATTGTTTCATGCCAAGGAGTTTCCGGAGACTGCCGTTTGCATGGATAACAAAGCCCTCATTGTCGTATGACATTATTCCCGTGCCGACATGCTCGATGAGGGCGCCAAAGTATTGTTCCTGGCGCCGGTTCTCGATATGGATCTCCTGGATGAGCTCATTTATCCGGTCAAGGTTACTTCCCAGCCTTGCCAGGGTTTTATCTCCCCCGTGTCCGGGGAATGACAGGCTGTGGTCCCTGTTCTTAATGGCTTCGAAGAAATAGGTTATTTTCCTGTTTACCCTGTCGATATACCAGAAAAGGTTGGCAGCAATGATCACAAGAAATGTGGCCAGGGTAAGGTTTATATGAAGTGGCTCCCGGCCGGCTATTGCGATCCCTGTCCCGATAGCAGTTGCCGACAGCAAAGTTATCCGGATCATCAGGTTTGCCTTATATGACCCAGTCATTAGATATTGTATTTTTTCATCTTGTTGTATAGGGTCTGCCGGGTAATTCCCAGCTGGCCCGCGGCAGCCTTTATATTGCCCATATTTTGCCCGATAGCCCTGGTTATCATTTTTTTCTCCATATCCTCAAGTTTTACAGGCATTACCTCGTGTTTTTCGAAATGAGCGTAACCATGGAAAAGATCAGCCACCGTCAGCCGGTCTGTTTCGCTGAGGATTACGGCTTTTTCTACCGTATGTTCCAGTTCCCTTATATTCCCCGGCCAACGGTAATCCATCATCTTTTCCATTGCCCGGGGACTGATCTCCAGGTGATTTTTATTGTACTTTTCGGAGTATTTTTTCAGGAAGTAACCGGCAAGGTGGGGGATGTCCAGTCTTCTGCTCCGAAGTGGCGGCACTTCCAGGAGTATGGTGTTTATCCTGTATAGCAGGTCCTCCCTGAATTCGCCCCTGCCTGCCATTCCGGTCAGGTCTCTGTTGGTAGCGCTTATCAGCCGGATATCGATCTGTACGGGGTTATTTGAGCCCACCCTCGTGATCTGCCTGTTCTGAAGTGCTGAAAGAAGTTTTACCTGCGATCCCTGCGGAAGATTTGAAATTTCATCAAGGAATAGGGTTCCGCCGCTGGCAAGCTCAAATTTGCCCGTGCGGTTTTCCTTTGCATCGGTAAAAGCCCCTTTTACATGTCCGAACAATTCGCTTTCCAGCAGGGTTTCAGTTACCGCTCCCATATCGACGGTCACCATCAGTTCTTCACGGCGACCGGACAGGTTGTGAATGCGCCTGGCAATCAGTTCTTTGCCTGTGCCATTCTCGCCGGTAATCAATATGCTGGTATCGGTTCCGGCAACCTTCTCCACGGTTCGCAAAACACTCTGTATTTCCGGTGAACTGCCTATGATCTCCTTTTCCGAACTGTTTATACTGTTTATCAGTTCCTTCTCCCTTAGCCGCAGCCCTTTGATCTCTCCCCTTGATATGCCCAGTTTGACGGCCGACCTGACAGTGGCCAGCAGTCTGGCATTATCCCAGGGTTTCAGCACAAAATCAGTCGCACCCGCCTTCAGGGCCTTCACCGCAAGTTCTACATCACCGTATGCGGTTATAGGAACAACCGAGGTGTCCGGATGCTCATCCCGGATCCTGCCCAGCCAGTATAGCCCTTCATTACCGGTATTAACACCCGCCCTGAAGTTCATATCCAGCAATACGAGGTTGTATGATTCCTTCTTCAGTTCGGCCAGGATAAGGTTCGGGTTAGACAGACAGGTAACCAGGTCAAATTCAGGTGCCAGAAGCATCTCAATTGCCAGCAGTACATTTTTGCTGTCGTCGACGATCAATATGTTTCCATTTCGCATAAAATTGGGATCAGGCTATAATAATTCAAAATTATGTCACTACAGGTTCAGTTCCAAAAAAAGTGTCTAAAAATTTGTCATAGTTATGTCTTTTTTTTAGACACTTGTATTTTCCGTTGCAATAGCAGAGTTAAGATAGTCAGGTAATTGATGTTAATGGCATTTAAATGGCATATGGATTAAAAATATTTGGCGTAATGATACGAAAAATCAAAAATCTTTATCAACTGGCCGGGAAAAACAAAGCCACCCTGGTAACCAATATTTCAGGGCTATCCATCGGACTGGCAACAGCGATCCTCCTGGCGGCTTTCATATTGCATGAATGGAGCTACGACCGTCATTTTTCAAATGCCGGCAGGATCTACCGTCTGCATACGATATGGAAGGAGGGAGACAGTGAGGCGGTTCATCCGATCAATTTACGCCGGTCTTTTACTGAAATACCGCAAAATGTTCCGGGCATCCAAACCGCAGTTCAGATTTACAGGGGCTGGAATACAGAGATTATATCTGACAATGTCAGGTACGCTCACAACAACCTTTTATATGTCGATTCAACTTTTTTCCGTGTTTTTGATTTCAATGTAATTGAGGGATCTGCCGAAAATGCCCTGAGTGGCCCGGGTTCCGTGGTTTTGACTAAAAATCTGGCTCACAAGATCTTTGGCGATAATCCGGCAGTGGGACAGATACTGGATATTGAAAATAAAAGTTACACCGTGTCGGCTGTTACGGATGATGTTCGCGAGAACACACATTTTTCCTTCGACCTGCTTTTGCCAATGAATGCCCTGGGCTTTCTGCACCAGCTTGGCGGACTGGAGTTCTTTACATACTACCTTTTTGATCCAAACGCCGATCCTTCAACAGTTGGTAGTGAAATATGCCGGTTAAACACTGAAATTCTTTCAGAGAGGTTCAGCATGTTCCACAACTATGATTTCTCATCTGAAATCGAACCGCTCACAAGGTTGCACCTCTTTTCCAGCGCATCCTATGACCTGGGTCCGCGCGGGAGTATAAAAACCGTTGTTCTTGTGGGAGCGATAGCTGTTCTTGTTATGTTCCTGGCGCTGACAAATTTTGTAAACCTGTTTGTAATTGAAGGAGAGCAACGTGCCAGGGAGATCGGGATCAGGAAGGTAAACGGGGCAGGGAAGAAGGATATCATAATACAGTTTTTCTCTGAGACAACATTCATAGTGTCGGTATCATTTGCTACCGGCCTTGTAATGGCCACCCTTCTTATGCCTCAGTTTGGCGACCTCATGAGGCGCACTTTCCCCGAAGATATATTCCATTCGCCGGCACTCATTGGTACGCTCGCGGGAATATTTATCCTGACAGTCCTTCTTTCAGGCACTTACCCGGCTTTTTACCTTAGCAGGTTTAAACCGGCTGCCATCATAAAGCAGCAGGATGTAAAAGCCGGCCGTAAAAGAGTAGTTATGAATCTGACAGGTGGAGTACAGCTGATAATTACCCTGGTATTGCTGACCTACCTTTTCGGTATAAACAATCAGATCCGGTACATGAGAAATCTGTCACCGGGATTTAATCCGGAAGGGCTTATAAACATTTACAATTTGAATGACAACATGAAGGGTCAATACCCTGAAATACGCGACCAGTTGCTAAATATTCCCGAGGTATCAGGAGTTGCAGCCTCTACACATACCATTGGCGGCGGTGCAAGCGGACAGGGCATCAGGCTGCTCGAAAACCAGCCCGATAACATCCTTTCCATAAACGAATACCGGGTCCAACCGGGTTTGTGCCGGTTACTCGGACTGGAACTCAAAGAGGGACGTTTTTTCGATCCTGATCTGGCAACTGACAGTCAATCTGTGATATTGAATGAGGCCGCAGAGCGAATGCTCGGACTTTCTTCGGCAGTCGGAAGAAGGATAGTGATGTTTCAAAATCCTCTGGAAGTTATCGGTGTTGTAAAAGATTTTCATTATACATCTGCCGCTAATGCAGTTCAACCGCTGGTATTTACGGCATATTCCGGCAATATCAGCAACATAATGGTACGGCTCGCATCACATGCAGACTATGGTGAGTCTATGAAAAAGATTGGCGAGACGTTAAGGTCGTTTGATGAAGGTTACATAATTACTACCAGTAATACCGGTGATATTTACCGGAATTTTTATGCAGGGGAGGAGAGACTCGGAAAGTTAATCCGTATGGGTGCAACCATAGCTGTTATAATAGTGATGATGGGCATTTTTATGCTGGTGTCACAAAGTATATCCAGGCGTACCAAAGAGATAGGGATACGCAAGGTACTTGGCGGTTCAACAACAAAAATGCTCGCTATACTTTATTCAGGTGCCTTCAAATGGATTGCCATTGCATCGGTTATTGCCATTCCGGTTAGTTATTATTTGCTGGAAAGCTGGTTGCAGGATTATGCGGTTAAGGCTCCCTTAAGCTGGTGGCTTTTTGTGCAGGGAGTTTTCATTGTGATTGTATTGCAAACGGTTGTCACTATATGGCAGACCTTACGGGTAGCAAGACGAAATCCCGTGGAGTCGCTGAGATATGAATAAAAAAAACAAAAACCATGATCACACTAAACAA
>SLGC01000207.1 GCA_007123885.1 Bacteroidales bacterium
ATATTATTTTGTCTGCCGGAGGCTGATGAGGGTTTCGTGAATATTAAACCGATACAGGATTGATTATAGTTATCCCTGTGATAGTGACAAAGATAAATTAATTCGTAATATTAAAAATAATATTCTTTGCTGATATTTATCTTTTTTTTATCAGGATGAAACGGATCATGTTTTGCTAACCACCGGATTTCATGAAAACATGTTTGAAAAAAATAATGTAATTTAGCAACTGTTTATCTTTAATCCTCCTGGTACTTCAGGTAAAAATAAAAGTAATAGCATTCATTTTATGTAACCCTATGTATAATACTTCATGCGGTTTCATCCGTAAACAATAATATGCAGGACAAAATCTTCATACTGGATTTCGGATCACAGTATACTCAATTGATTGCCAGGAAAGTGCGTGAACTTCACGTGTATTGCGAGATATATCCATTCAATAAATTCCCCTCGCCTGATTCTTCGGTTAAAGGTGTTATTCTTTCAGGAAGTCCCTCTTCAGTGAGGAATGAGAACGCACCGGTGGCTGATCTTGAATCTATAAAAGATGAGATTCCGATCCTGGGTATATGTTATGGTGCGCAGCTTATGTCCTACATGGATGGAGGTGATGTGGCTCCCTCCACAACCCGGGAGTATGGAAGAGCAAGACTGGATACAATCGATCCAAATTCTGACCTTTTTTCAGGAGTAAGTGAGGGGTCACAGGTATGGATGTCTCATGGAGATACTATTCTCAGGCTTCCGGATAATTACCGGGTTATCGGCAGAACAGAAGATGTTGCTATAGCCGCCTACCAGGTGGAAGATAAAAAGATATTCGGTATCCAGTTCCATCCGGAAGTGTATCATACTACCGAAGGCAAGTTGATTTTAAAAAATTTTGTTGATGATATATGCGGATGCAGCCAGAACTGGACACCAGCATCATTTGTCGAAGAAACAGTTTTTTTTCTGAAGTCAGAGCTGAAGCAGGATAAGGTTATACTTGGATTATCAGGAGGAGTGGATTCCTCGGTAACTGCAAAATTGCTTCATAAGGCAATCGGCGAGAACCTGACCTGCATTTTTGTTGACAACGGATTGCTGAGAAAGGATGAATTCTCGAAAGTGCTGCGATCATATAAACATATGGGACTTAATGTCAGGGGTATAGATGCAAGGGAAAAGTTTCTCGGATCATTGCGCAATGTATCCGATCCCGAGCAGAAAAGAAAGATCATTGGCAGATGCTTTATCGAGGTATTTGAACAGGTTGCACTTGAATTAAAGGATGTCAGATGGCTTGCACAGGGGACTATCTATCCTGATGTTATTGAATCCGTTTCAGTAAACGGTCCCTCCGTAACTATTAAGTCACATCATAATGTAGGTGGTCTGCCGGAAAAAATGAAACTGAAAGTGGTTGAACCTCTGAAGCTTCTTTTCAAGGATGAAGTCAGGCGGGTAGGATCTACCCTTGATATGGACAAGGCACTGCTGCACCGTCATCCGTTTCCCGGTCCCGGACTCGGAGTCAGGGTAGTGGGTGAAATAACCCCCGAGAGAGTGGCAATTCTGCAGGAAGTTGATGATATATTCATAAATGCATTATCTGATAATGGATTATATGATCAGGTCTGGCAGGCTGCAGCCATTTTGCTTCCGGTACGGTCGGTAGGAGTGATGGGAGATGAAAGAACATATGAAAGTGCAGTTGTATTAAGGGCAGTTACCTCTACCGATGGAATGACGGCTGACTGGGTGCAATTACCATACGAGTTTTTAGGCCGGGTATCAAACGAGATCATCAATAAGGTCAAAGGTGTAAACAGGGTGGTATATGATATCAGCTCAAAACCTCCAGCGACAATTGAATGGGAGTAGACAAACAGTCATAACAATTGTTAAAAGAAAAGAGAAATTCAACATTTAAACTCATTTTATCGTTTACTTTATCAACAGGCGGTGATGTGTTTCACTGAAACCTCCCGTCTGATAGCACTTCCCGGATCCCGTATCCGCTTTTTGAATTTGTAATTGATATTTTAAATACATTTTTAAATGAATAAAAATAGAATTAAATATCTGTCCACTCTTTTGATCCTGATCTTACTGGTTCAAATCAGCAGCGCCCAGGTTTTCAATGAACAATTATACAAGTTCAGCAAGGCACTCGGATCCATAGAAAGTTTCTATGTTGATCCGGTCGATCAGGACAAGCTGGTTGAGCATGCAATAATTGAGATGCTCAAGGAGCTGGATCCTCATTCCGTTTATATTAACAAGGATGATGTAAAGGAGATGAATCAACCGCTCCAGGGCAATTTTGAAGGTATTGGCGTACAGTTCAATCTTCTAAACGATACTATATATATAATATCTCCCATTTCCGGAGGTCCTTCGGAAAGAGTCGGGATACAGGCAGGCGACAGGATAGTGAAAATCGACTCTGAAAAGGTTGCTGGTGTTGGAATAACAAATAACCAGGTTCGTGAAAAGCTAATGGGTGAAAAGGGAACAGTTGTGACAGTGACTATCAAGCGGCGAAATGAAACTTCTCTTATTGATTTTACCATTACACGTGACAAGATCCCCATTTACAGTCTTGATGCCGCCTACATGGTAGACAATGAGACAGGTTATATCAGGCTTAACAGGTTTTCTTTCACCACAGTCAAAGAATTTGAAGAAGCTCTTGGGGATCTCAGGAACCGGAAGATGAGGAATCTGATACTCGATCTGCGCGGTAATGGAGGAGGTTATCTTCAGGAATCCATTACCTTGTCTGATCATTTTCTTGATGAGAACAAACTAATAGTCTATACTGAAGGCAACAATATTTCAAAAATGGACTACACTTCAACCCGGGCAGGCGAATTCAAAAACGGGCGTCTTGTGGTTTTGCTTGATGAAGGATCTGCTTCTGCCAGTGAAATTGTTGCCGGGGCTGTACAGGACTGGGACCGCGGTGTGATAGTGGGAAGAAGATCTTTTGGAAAAGGCCTGGTCCAGCGGCCGGTGAATCTTCCCGATGGTTCAATGATCCGCCTTACAGTAGCAAGATATTATACTCCTACCGGAAGACTTATTCAAAAACCATATGATCAGGGTACCGAAGAATATGCCATGGAGGCACTCAGAAGGTTTGCCAATGGTGAATATTTCCATCAGGATAGTATCCAGATGCATGATTCACTGAGATACCTGACCAAAATCAATAAAAGACCTGTTTATGGCGGTGGCGGCATAATGCCCGATATATTTGTCCCCTATGATACAACATCAATTACACCCTACTACCAGAGCCTTATCAGAAGGCAGGTGTTCAATACTTTTGTGTTAAGGTACCTTGATGTCAACAGGGAACGGCTGGAAGCCCGTTATCCGGACTTTCAGAAATACAAAGAGGAGTTTGTCGCTGATGATGAAATGCTTGCCGAATTTATCAAAAAAGGTGATGAATTGGGTGTGCCCTTGAATGAGGAGGAATTCAAAGCTTCTTCTGATTTGATTAACAAGCAGATAAAAGCCTTGATAGCCAGGGACATGTGGAATATGAGTGAATATTTTGAAATAATCAATTCCACGGATAACACTTTTTTAAAGGCAATGGAAATCATAAGTGATCGCCGCTCATATCAGTCAGTCATCCGGTAAAATTAAACTGTCTGTCTGATACCGGCACGAAACAAGCAACAAGATAAATTAAACTCGTTATCATATTAATTGAAACCGGATCTCCGGGGGACCGGTTTTTTGCAATACCGACAAATAAATTACTGCATCAAAGAGGAGTCTGTGGTCAATTAATTTCATAGCAAGATGCATTAGATCAGTTATTTAATATTTATGAAGATTCGCAAGGTTGTAATAACCGGTCCCGAGTCAACCGGCAAAACCCTACTTGCATCCACTCTTGCCTCCCGTTATGGCACTGTGTGGATACCCGAGTATGCACGTGAATATATCTGCAACCTTGGAAGAACCTATAATTACCGGGATATTGAGCATATTGCGCTCCAGCAGGTTGTAAGTGAAAAGCATTATTTTTCATTTGCAAGGAATTTCCTTTTTTACGATACTTTTCTGGTGGTTACGAAAATATGGTTCATGATCCTGTATGACCGTTATCCGCGGTGGATTGATATTGCCCTGCAGGAATCACAGATCGACCTTTTTCTTGTATGTAATACGGATATTCCGTGGATAGCCGATCCAGTCAGGGAAAACGGCGGGGAAATGCGGGAAAGGCTTCTTGATATGTATATAAAAGAAATTAATTCTCTCGGTATTCCCTGGGACCTTGTTACCGGAAAGGATGAAAAAAGAATTCTTTCGGCTACAGGATCCCTGGATAAACATTTTAAAGTGCAGCAGCTTGGAATTTAACAATCTCATTACATACAAGACCGGCCTGGTGGCAAAAACGCTTCGGGGACTGGAACATATTCTTGCTTCGGAGATCCGGGATCTCGGCGGAAAAAATATCAAAACAGGTACCAGGGCGGTTTTTTTTGATGGTGACAGGGAACTTATGTACAGGACCAACTTCCAGTCCCGCACTGCATTAAAAGTGCTGCATCCTTTCTATGAATTCTTTGCGAGAAACGAAAATGAACTCTACAGGGAAGCATACAAAATTGACTGGTCAATACTTCTTTCAAACAACAAGACCTTCGCAATAGATAGTGTGTTGAATTCCCCTTATTTCAACCATTCCAGGTATATTGCCCTTCGTGTGAAAGATGCCATTGCCGATCAGTTCCGGGCAAAAACAGGCAAGCGACCCAGTGTAAACACCGATGATCCTGATATCAGGGTAAGCATTCATATTTCAGGGGAAAAATGCACACTGCTTCTTGATTCTTCCGGGGAGTCCCTGCATAAACGCGGATATCGTGATGCAGCAAGCAGTGCTCCGCTAAATGAAGTGCTTGCCGCCGGCATTATCATACTTTCCGGATGGGACAGAAAGATGCCCTTTATAGATCCTATGTGTGGCTCGGGAACTATACCCATTGAAGCGGCTATGATGGCATATCATATCCCACCCGGCATTTACCGAAAAAGTTTTGCATTTGAGAAATGGCCTGATTTCGATGAACTGCTTTTCAAAAAAATATATAACCAGGAACATCCTGAACCCATTGAAAGACCTTTAATTATCGGATCCGATAAGTCCTATCAGTCAGTTGCAATATCAAAGCAAAATGCGAAAAACGCCTTCCTGGGCAAAAAAATAGAATTTAAGGTTTCTTCTTTTGAAGAAATGAACCCACCGGAAGGACCAGGGATACTGGTAACCAATCCTCCTTATGGTGAAAGAATAAAGCAGGAAAACCTCAAGGCTTTTCATTCTGTAATGGGTGATGTACTGAAAAAAAATTACCGGGAATATACAGCATGGATCCTGAGTAGTAATCTGGAAGCCCTTAAATTCACCGGACTCAGGGCTGAAAAGAAAATCATACTTTTTAACGGACCACTTGAATGCAGGTTCGTCAAATTTTCCATTTACGGGGGATCCAGAAAGGGAAACAAATAACAAACAGGCTTATAGCAACAGGAATCCAGTTATTTAAAAACCGACTTCTCCTTGCCGGTGATTTTGCTTAAACACCGGGTATTTTGAAGAAGGTTTTTTAAAACTGTCATATATACCGCCGTTTGCAGAGGTTTAAATATTGCAGATTAAGAATAAATGTATATTTTTAACTCCTGTAAAATTTTGTATAAGGTTTCTATATTTTATTATATTTGTCCGACGCTACTGATTAATCAGTTTTTGGAAATAATGCACCAGCCTTTATGAGCTTTAATTTACAGGAATGTTATAGACAAATGAATGAGGGCGATGTGCTTCTTGCATATAAAGGGAGCATTACCACTGAATTGATAACAAATGTTCTGGAAGTAATTGAATCCAAACTGGTAGATATAAAAACAGCCTCCGCTACCAGGAAAAAGGTATATAATGTTCTCGTAGAAAGCCTGCAAAACCTTTTTCATCATATTGATGATATTCCGGAAGAGATCAAGGATGAATTTGATGCCCGGTTCGGCATCCTTGTAATAGCTTATGAAGGTGACTATTACAGGATATCGACCGGAAATTTTATCCGTTCCCAAAAGGTACCCGAACTCAGGAAGAAAATAGACAAGATCAATACGCTCTCCAGGGAGGAGTTGAAGGAGATGTACAAGTATGTACTAAATCATCAGAAACTGACCCCAAAGGGAGGTGGCGGACTGGGATTAATTGATATTGCAAAAAAAACCGGGAATAAAATTAGATACAGGTTCAATCCATATAACGAAGAATATTATTTTTTCAATATGAACGTATTTGTAACCGTGGAGAAAAGATCCCGGTAGATTATAATTTTTTCACTTAATAATGGAATCTATAATAAGAGAGGGTACATCCAAAACACCCGCAATAAGATTTGATGCAAAACAGGGTCTAATTGAAATGAAGGGGCGGTCAATTCCTGAAAATTCAACGGAATTTTTCACACCCCTTGTAGAATGGCTTGATAAATATGCCGCTGATCCGGCTGAAAGAACCAAAGTGAATATTCATCTCGAATATTTCAATACCAGTTCTTCAAAATGCATTCTCGATATTTTCAAAAAACTGGAATCAATTTACAAAGCTAATAACGAGGTTATTGTAAACTGGTATTATGAAGAGGATGATGAAGATATGCTGGAAGCCGGTGAGGATTACGAATCGATAATCCGCATACCATTCAAGCTTATTGAAATTGACGATCATTAGCGCCGGAATTTATGGATATGTCACCGGCCTCCTTCGGCCGGTTTTTTTGTTTACTGTCGTCCCCGGTTTAATGTTGTAAAAGCCGGTCAGCCTGGCAGACAATAGTTGTAAACCATTTCGAAATGATCTGGTTTTTTCTATGACCGGCAGTTTCTTTGAATTACTATCCAAAGAAACCTGTCAGTCTTTGCCAGAGTATGCAAATTATTTATCAAAAACATACTATGTCAATAGCTGGCAATAATGCTTTTCAAGCCGCTGAATCATCATACGGATTAGTAACTTCAATGCAAAATATTGTGGTTGAGGATTTCTCGATTTTTTGTTGTTGTGTAATTTAAGATAAAGAAATTTGACCTAAAGGTCGATTTTCCATGCAATGCATTGCTCAATGTTGTATTTTCAACTGATGTAAAATTCATGTTCATTTGGAAACATCCATTTCATATGGCAGGATATGGAGAATTGCCTGGCCCATTATTGTTGGTGGTATAGCCCAGAATATAATCAATGTTACCGATACCGCCTTCCTGGGGCGTCTTGGGGAAATCGAGCTGGGAGCTTCAGCACTTGGCGGGATATTTTACCTTGCCATTATTATGCTGGGTTTCGGAATGGGAATCGGTACCCAGATCCTTGTTGCCAGACTTGAAGGGCAGGACAAACCAGGGCAGATCGGCAGAATAATGGAACATTCACTTGTTATGCTGCTGGTTATGGCCTTATTAATGTTTATGGTCATAAAATTTCTCTCCACGCAGTTTTTTGCTGCTGTAATTAGTTCAGAAAGTATCTTTAATGCAACTGTTGATTTTATCAGGTATAGATCATGGGGTGTTTTTTTTGCATTCATCAATGTGGGATTTACCTCGTTTTATGTTGGTACTACGCGGACAGGAGTCATTGCCGGATCGACTCTGATCATGGCCGCAGTAAATGTGTTTCTCGATTATGGACTGATTTTCGGGAATTTCGGTATGCCGGCCCTTGGATTAAGAGGAGCAGCACTGGCTTCCCTGGCGGCAGAAATTACCGTTACTCTTTTTTTCGTCTTTTACACCGTATTCTTTGCCAATAAAAAGCGATACAGGCTTTTTGAGTGGCATAAATTCGATCTGCCTGTTTTAAAGAGGATATCCGGTATATCAATACCTGTAATGCTCCAGAATTTTCTCTCGCTGTTTGCATGGTTTGTTTTTTTTGTTTTAGTTGAACGGCTGGGCGAAACAGAACTTGCAATATCAAATATTGTAAGAAGTATCTATGTAATACTTATGATACCCATATGGGGATTTGCTGCAGCTTCAAATACCATGGTCAGCTTCCTTATCGGAAGAAGGATAGGGGGGGAGATACTTCCAACAGTTTATAAGATAGCAGGATTATGCTTTATCATGGTCATCCTTTTTGTGATTCCCACACTTCTCTTTCCCGGTGAAATACTCCGGATATATACCACTGATCCAATCCTCATTGATTCTTCGCTTCCGGTATTAAGAGTGGTGTCCGGTTCAGTTGTCTGTTTTGCTTTTGCAATGGTTTTTTATAATGCCGTTTCCGGGACCGGAAAAACCGGGATTGCTCTCACCATGGAGTCATTAGTCGTCGGCATCTATTTTCTTGTTGCGTGGCTGCTTGCAATAGAGCTTAGGATGCCGGTAGCTGTTGTATGGACCGTTGAATTTCTTTATGCCCTGGGATTATTTGTTCTCTCCTGACTGTACCTCAAATATGGCAAATGGCAGGAGGATGCAGAAACTTTTTAAGCCTGACGACAAAATGACACCATGATTTGCTTGCAACTGACAAAAAGGCATATATTTATTATTTCAACCATTTGGCAGCTCTTTTGTTGAATGAAGAGTCTGTATCAGAGAAAAATTACATGAGTCCGTTCTCCAGAGTTTGAAGGCTGGAAGTATGAAAGTGGAGTTACTGGAATTATATACGACAGAACAAACCTGGAGGTTTACCTTGAAACCGGATAGCGGAACCAGGGTTTAAAAAGGTTTCAGATTAAAGTTGTTACTGTCTTGAAAAAAACAGCATAATAAATCATACGGATATGAATCTGAATAATTTTACCATAAAATCGCAGGAAGTAATTCATCAGGCTTTTTCTATTGCAGCCGGATACGGGCACCAGGGAGTTGAAACCGGTCATATAATGAAGTCTCTGCTGAATGTGGATGAGCATGTTACAGGATTTATA
This sequence comes from Bacteroidales bacterium, assembly GCA_007123885.1. Taxonomy (GTDB): domain Bacteria; phylum Bacteroidota; class Bacteroidia; order Bacteroidales; family PUMT01; genus PXAP01. The sequence goes on from SLGC01000207.1 coordinate 8,979, forward strand.
CTGAAAAAGCTTAACGTTAATACACAAAATCTTGCCAGGGTTCTGGACAGTATAATAGAGTCCTATCCAAAAGTCTCGGGCGGAAGCCAGTATCTTTCCTCCTCGGCCTCTGCTGCCTTGCAAAAAGCACTGGAAAGTTCCAAAGATGCAGGTGATGAATTTGTCTCCATCGAGCACCTGCTGATGGGTCTGTTTATGACGGGCGACCAGGTTTCGCAAATGCTCAAGGACAGTGGAGTAACATCAACAGATCTGAAAAAAGCTATATCTGAATTGCGGAAAGGAGCTAAAGTAACCAGCCAGTCAGCCGAAGATACCCTTGATGCACTCAACAGGTTTGCCATCAATCTGAATGAAATGGCCCGTGAAGGTAAATTGGATCCGGTAATCGGCAGAGATGATGAGATCAGGCGTATCCTGCAGATACTGTCGCGGCGGACCAAAAATAATCCGATACTCATAGGTGAGCCTGGTGTAGGCAAAACTGCCATTGCAGAAGGACTTGCCCAGCGGATTGTCAATGGCGATGTTCCTGATAACCTGAAATCGAAGCAGGTCTTCTCATTGGATATGGGAGCACTGATTGCAGGTGCAAAGTACAAGGGGGAATTTGAAGAACGCCTGAAGGCTGTGGTAAGAGAGGTGGTTAATTCTCGGGGCGAGATAGTGATGTTCATCGATGAGATACATACCCTGGTGGGAGCAGGAAAAAGCGAAGGAGCAATGGATGCCGCAAATATCCTGAAGCCTGCCCTTGCCCGTGGCGAATTAAGGGCTATCGGGGCAACAACCCTTAACGAATACCAGAAGTATTTTGAGAAAGACAAGGCACTGGAACGAAGATTCCAGATAGTAATGGTTGACGAACCGGATGTAATGAGCGGGATATCCATTCTCAGGGGACTTAAGGAACGGTATGAGACTCATCACAAGGTAAGGATAAAGGATGATGCAATTATTGCTGCCGTGGAGCTTTCAAACCGTTATATAACCGAGCGGCACTTGCCCGATAAGGCAATAGATCTTATTGATGAGGCCGCTTCCAAGCTGAGGCTGGAAATGAACTCTGTTCCCGAAAGCATAGATGAAATTGAGAGAAAGATCAAGCAGCTGGAAATTGAGCGTGAGGCCATAAAAAGGGAAGGAGACAGGAAAAAGGAAGGTGAATTGTCTGAAGAACTTGCCAATCTTAACGAGGAAAAGAACGGGCTCAGGGCAAGATGGGACAATGAACGGAATATTATCAGCAGGATACAGAAACACAAGGAGTCTATAGAAAACATGAAACTCGAAGCCGGGCAGGCTGAAAGACAGGGTGATTACGGCAAGGTGGCCGAGTTGCGATACGGAAGGATAAAAGAAGCTGAATCTGAAATCCAGGAACTCCAGCAGGAACTCGATAATGTAAAGGTGAAGGGAGAGGGGTCCATGATCCGGGAGGAAATAGATTCGGAAGATATAGCCGAAATTGTATCGCGGTGGACCGGCATACCGGTCAGCAGGATGCTTCAGAGCGAACGGGACAAGCTGCTCTCACTGGAGGCTGAGCTTCACAAACGGGTTGTCGGACAGGATGAAGCATTACAGGCTGTTTCGGATGCAGTAAGGAGAAGCAGGGCAGGCCTGCAGGATGTAAAGCGTCCCATAGGATCCTTTATCTTTCTCGGGACAACAGGAGTTGGTAAAACTGAACTTGCCAGGGCACTTGCTGAATTCCTGTTTGACGATGAAAATCTTATGACAAGGATTGACATGTCTGAATACCAGGAAAGGCATTCTGTATCGAGGCTGATAGGTGCACCCCCCGGTTATGTCGGATATGAAGAAGGGGGGCAGCTGACAGAAGCGGTAAGAAGGAAGCCCTATTCGGTCATTCTGCTTGATGAGATCGAGAAGGCACATCCCGATGTATTCAACATACTGCTGCAGGTGCTTGATGACGGGCGGCTGACCGATAATAAGGGACGCACAGTCAACTTGCGCAATACAATTATTATAATGACTTCCAATGTGGGGTCACACATAATCCAGGACAATTTTGACAGGCTAAACGGGATGAATCGTGAACAGATGTTTGAAAAATCCAGGAAAGAGGTAATGGATCTGCTGAGGAAAACCATCAGGCCCGAGTTTTTGAACCGGATTGATGATATAATTATGTTCAAGCCACTTACAGAGGAAGAGGTAAAACAAATCGTAAGGCTTCAGTTTGGACAGGTTAAAAAGTTGCTTGAATCAAACCAGGTCACTGTTGAAATAACAGAGCAGGCTATTGATCTTCTGACAAAACTGGGTTTTGATCCCCAATACGGAGCCAGGCCTGTAAAAAGGATTATGCAGAAATATATGCTTAATGAATTGTCGCGAGAGATCCTGGCCGGAAAATTGGATAAGGAAAAAATTCTGAAGATTGATGCAAAAGAGGGTGAGCTGATTTTCAGTAATTAAACCGGCAGCCGGCCGGGGTGACCAGCTGGCCGTCCTCATAACACGGATAGCTTGCTCCCAAAGACACGGATAGCTTCCTCCCAAAGACACGGATAGCTTGCTCCCAAAGACACGGATAGCTTCCTCCCAAAGACACGGATAGCTTGCTCCCAAAGACACGGATAGCTTGCTCCCAAAGACACGGATAGCTTGCTCCCAAAGACACGGATAGCTTCCTCCCAAAGACACGGATAGCTTCCTCCCAAAGACACGGATAGCTTGCTCTCAAAGACACGGATAGCTTGTCCCCAAAACCCGGACAGTTTCCTCTCAAAGATGGGGATAGCTTGCCCTCAAAAAGCCGGGATAGTCCACTTTCACAAACCCGGGGTACTGGTTTGTTCGATCTTCTTTTTGCACTCCTCTACTGACTCACCAAGATTGAAAACCTGGTGCAATTGAAGCAGCTTAAACAACACCATTACATCAGGCTTGATATTACAGATGAAGAGAGTGCCGTTATTGTTTCTGGCCCTTTTCATAATGGAAAGCAGGGCACCGAATCCCGAACTGTCAATAAAATTTATGTTTTTCAGATCGAGAATAAGCCTGGCCCCGGGATCATCAAAATGCCGGCCGATCTCTGACTTAGCCTCTTCAGAATTGATGGCATTAAGTTTTCCGGGCTGGTCAAATGAGCAGATTATTACACCATCAGAAAATTCCGATTTCACCATGATTTTCTTTTTACAGGGTTTTGGCAAACTGGTTTAACTCTTCCATGGCATTATTGAATTGAATTTCTATACTGCGAATGAAAGAGGGATACAATTGGGTATCTTTTTCTTCTTTGGTCAGTAATTCCAGATCTTCAAGCTCACCACACAGCTGCTTCATTCCCATTATTGAGGCAGATGCCTTGGCCTTATGGCAAAGCTTTCCCAGAGCCATCCAATTTTTAATGTTGCAATATCCATGCATCAGGTTCACATATCCCGGCACCTCTGAATTGAAGATCTCTATCATCTCCATAAGCAGGTCCTTTTTTCCACCCGAAATTTCGTTAAGATATTGAAGGTCAACGTATCTGGTTTTCATATCGAATGATTTGCCAGGTTTATTTTTAATTTCCGGCCTTCTTTTAAATGATAAAAGTAATGAATTTCATAAACATAATGTTATTTGAATAATATCTTTCAGGATAATTATATGCTGAACTGTCTAAAATCATTATTTTTGTGATTGCTTTGATCTGGTATCAAATTTCAGGATTAACTGTTAACCACAATTCAGCGATCATAATTTAATTATATACTTTTTATGAAGAATACTGTATTTACCGATTTTCATACAAAACTGGGCGCCAAAATGCAACCATTTGCAGGTTATTTTATGCCTGTTGAATACAGCGGCATAAATGATGAGCATTTGACTGTCCGCGAAAAGGTCGGAGTATTTGATGTTTCACATATGGGGGAATTCCGGGTTAAAGGGCCTGGGGCACCCGGGTTCCTGCAGCGTCTGACTACCAATGATATTTACAGGCTCGAAGACGGTATGGTGCAATATTCATGCTTTCCCAATGGAAATGGTGGTATTATTGATGATCTGCTGATTTACAGATTTGACCAGGAAACCTATATGATGGTTGTCAATGCTGCAAATATTGAAAAGGATTGGAACTGGTGCGCCAAACATGCCCGGGAACATGGCCTTGAGGTAGGCACCGGTTTGTATAATGCATCGGATGACATTGCACTTCTGGCCGTACAGGGGCCTCATGCGATCAGGGTAATGGAAAAGTTAACCGAAGAGCCGATTGATGATCTGAATTTCTATAAGTTCCGGAACCTCAGTATCGCCGGCATAAAAAATGCGATATTATCAAATACCGGTTATACCGGATCCGGAGGGTTTGAGATATACGTGCCAAATGAAGACGGACCATCATTATGGAATGCTGTTTTTGAAGCGGGCAGGGAATTCGGCATCAAGCCTGCAGGACTTGGTGCACGTGACACTCTCCGCCTTGAAATGGGATACTGCCTTTATGGTAACGATATTGATGAAACTACTTCTCCCATTGAGGCGGGACTTGGATGGATAGTGAAATTTACCGATAACAACAATTTTATAGACAGGGATTTGTTCTGGAAACAAAAAAAAGAAGGCACTGAAAGAAAGCTGGTCGGTTTCGTACTCAAGGAAAGGGGCATACCAAGGCTGCATTATGAAATAGCCGATACTGAAGGAAACGTAATTGGAAATGTAACTTCAGGAACCATGTCTCCGATGATGAAAACAGGCATCGGAATGGGGTATGTAAAATCTGCTTTCGCCAAAGAGGGAACACCGGTCAATATCCTGATAAGGAATAAGCAGATCAGGGCCGAAGTAGTAAAGCCTCCAATTTACAGGAAAGGAAACTAAATTTAACGATTCGATTCCATATCAATTTTTTAATGAGCAAGAAAAAGAAAAAGGTTGAAGTCTGCTATTCTCCCGCTCTTTATCCATATTACCGTAATGACAATTCTATAGTAGTAGTAGCCGATATATTAAGGGCAACTACTTCAATATGCGCCGCCTTTAAAAATGGGGCTAAGAGCCTTATCCCTGTTGCCGGGCTTGATGAAGCCAGAAAATGGAAAGAAAAAGGATACCTGGTTGCCGCCGAGCGGGACGGACTGGTACTTGATTTTGCCGATTTTGGAAATTCTCCCTTTAATTTCAGCCCCTCAAGGGTTAAAGGTGCCACAATAGTTTACAGCACCACCAACGGCACACAGGCTATTAAAACGGCCTCCGGGGCAAAACATGTTGCCATAGGAGCTTTTATAAATTTAACTGCTCTTTCCGGCTGGCTCATCTCTGAAGATGCAGATGTTGTTGTTCTCTGCGCCGGCTGGAAAAACAGGTATAATCTTGAAGACAGTGTATTTGCAGGTGCACTTGCAGCAAAGCTGACCGGTTCCGGCAACTTTTTTACCGATTGCGATGCAGCTTTGGCTGCAATCGAACTATGGAATATTGCACAAAATGATCTTTGCGGCTATATGGATAAAGCAGCTCACCGGCACAGGTTAAGGAAACTGGGACTTGATGATATCATGGAATATTGTCATACTCCTGACAGCACACAAGTGGTACCTGTATTAAAAGATCATCTGCTTGTTGATTACAACAAATATTTCGTGGAAGATAACAATTCGCAACAAACTTAACCGGAGAATCACTTATCTAAAAAAATATTTGTTATTTGCAATACAATTACCAAAATTTAAACCAAATAAAATCTAAAAATGAAGAAACATAATTTTAGCGCCGGTCCTTCTATCCTGGCACCAGTTGTTATTGAGAATACGGCGGCGGCTATACTTGACCTTAACGGTTCCGGATTGTCTGTAATGGAAGTGTCCCACAGGGGAAAGGATTTTATGGCAGTTATGGATGAGACTGTAACCCTGTTCAAGCAGGTTCTTAACGTACCGCAGGAATACGAGGTGCTTTTTCTGGGAGGAGGTGCAAGCATGCAATTTTGTATGGTGCCATTTAATCTTTTAAATAAGAAAGCAGCCTACCTCGAAACCGGCAGCTGGGCAAAAAAAGCAATAAAAGAGGCAGGTTTTTTCGGTAAGGTCGATATTGTTGCTTCATCAAAAGATAAAAATTTCAACTATATCCCCCGGGATTACACCATACCTTCAGATGCAGATTATTTTCATATTACAACCAATAACACAATTTTTGGCACTCAGATAACAGAGGATATAGAAAGTCCGGTTCCGCTTGTTGCCGATATGTCGTCCGACATATTCAGCCGGCCTATGGATGTCTCAAAATACGGGATTATTTACGGGGGGGCACAGAAAAATCTGGGTCCCGCGGGAGTCACCTTTGTTGTGATCCGTCCCGACATTCTGGGAAAGGTTGAACGTCAGATACCGTCAATGCTCGATTACAGGGTTCATTTAGAGAACGGTTCAATGTTCAATACCCCTCCGGTGGTTCCGATATTCGCAGTAAGGGAAACTCTAAAATGGTTAAAGGATCTTGGCGGAATTGAAAAGATCGGGGAGATAAACCTGAAAAAGGCCGGTATGTTGTACGATGCCATTGATAACAGCGAAATATTCACTGGAACTGCCCAAAAGGAATCCCGTTCATTGATGAACGTATGCTTCGTTATGAAAGACCGGTACAAGGACATGGAGGGGGAATTTATCTCATTTGCCCAGGAGAGGGGTATGGTTGGAATAAAGGGACACCGTTCGGTAGGCGGCTTCCGGGCTTCAATCTACAATGCGATGCCGGTCGAGAGTATCAGGGCTCTTATTGATGTTATGAAAGAATTCGAAGAATTAAAAGCAGTTTAAACAAACCTGAAACTTGACAATAAATCGGCCATGAGAACGGGAATGATAAGCATGATGTTCTATGTGACCTTAAACAAATAAACATAACTACATGAAAAAGATATTGATAGCAACCGAAAAACCATTTGCCAGGGCGGCAATAGAGGGAATTGCCCATGTAATCAATAGTTCAGGATACGAGATGAAACTCCTGGAGAAGTATAAAGATCCTCGCGAGCTGCGTGATGCTGCAGCTGATGCTGACGCAATGATAATCCGGAGCGACCTTGTGACAAAAGAGGTTATCGATGCCGCAGATAAACTAAAGATAGTCGTCCGGGCAGGCGCGGGCTTTGACAATGTCGACCTGACTGCTGCAAGTGAAAAGGGGATTGTTGTGATGAATACCCCGGGACAAAATGCAAATGCAGTCGCTGAACTGGCTGTCGGGATGATGATCTATGTGGCACGTAATTTTTTTAATGGAACCCCGGGAACTGAATTACAGGGCAAAAGACTGGGTCTTCATGCCTGCGGAAATGTAGGCAGGCACATAGGAAGAATAGCTGTCGGATTCGGGATGGAGGTATACGGATTCGATCCGTTCATAAAAAGGAGCGATCTTGATATAGAAAAAATAAAATGTGTTGATTCTATTGAAGAACTCTATAGTATTTGCCAGTATGTTACCCTGAATATACCGGCCAACAAGGATACACTCAAATCTATAAATTACCGTCTTCTTGAGAAAATGCCGCAGGATGCCACTCTGGTAAATACTGCCCGCAAGGAGATCATTGATGAGAATGACTTGCTGCGAATTTTCGGGGACAGGCCTGATTTTAAATATATAGCGGATATAGCACCTGACTGCAGCGGGGAAATAGCTGAGAATTTTCCCGGAAGGTACTTCTTTACTCCCAAAAAGATGGGAGCCCAGACGGCTGAAGCTAATATCAATGCAGGAATTGCTGCAGCACGGCAGATCGTTGATTTTTTTGAAAAGGATGTAAGGACCTTCCAGGTAAATGTATGATCAATTGGGTAATGACCACTTTTATAATTCAATAAAACTAAAAAATGGCAATATTGAAACCATTCAAAGGTTTGCGGCCTCCGGCCGGAATAGTCCGGGATCTTGCCTGCAGGCCCTATGATGTGTTAAACTCCGATGAAGCAAGAGAAGAAGCAGAGGATAATCCCTATTCACTGCTGCGTATAACAAAACCCGAAATAAATTGTCCTCCCGGCACCCATGAACACGATCCTTGTGTATATGATAATGCCAAAAGTAATTTTGAGGAATTTATGGCCAAAGGATGGCTGGTTCAGGACGAGGAGGAGCATCTTTACATTTATGCCCAGACAATGTACGGGAGAAGGCAGTACGGATTGGTAGGATGTGCTGCCATTGAGGATTTCATGAATGAAAGGATCAAGGAACATGAGTTAACGAGAAAAGACAAGGAGGAGGACAGGATCAAACATGTAAAGATCACAAATGCCAATATTGAGCCGGTATTTTTCACGTACCGCTCATTACCGGAACTGGATAACCTTTTTATGGAATATGCTAAAAATAACCCTCCGGTTTATGACTTCACGGCTGCTGATGGTATAGGACACCATTTCTGGGTTATTGAAGATGCAGACCTTACGGCCAGGCTGGTCAGCCTGTTCGATAAGATCCCCTTTACCTATGTTGCCGATGGGCATCACCGGACGGCCGCCGCGGTAATGACAGGCAATGAAAAGAAGGCGCAAAATCCTCACCACACGGGCGATGAGGAATATAACTTTTTCCTGGCCGTCCATTTTCCTGATAATCAATTGCGGATTATTGATTACAACCGGGTTGTGAAGGACCTTAACGGTCTTGATGAGGCGGAGTTCATCGCGAAGCTGGAAGGATCGTTTAAAATAGAAGAAAAGGGTAAGGATATTTATAAACCCGGCAGGATTCATAATTTTTCAATGTACCTGGGAGGAAAATGGTATTCTCTTTCAGCGCGTGAGGAAACTTACGATGATGATGATCCTATTGGATGTCTTGATGTTACCGTTCTATCGGAAGAGGTGCTGGATAATATACTTGGCATAAAAGATCTGAGGACAGATAAAAGGATCGACTTTGTAGGCGGGATAAGAGGGCTTGAAGAACTTAAAAAGAGGGTGGACAGCGGTGAGATGAAGGTGGCTTTTGCTCTTTACCCCGTTACCATGAAACAGCTTATGGATATAGCCGATACGGGAAATATAATGCCGCCCAAGACAACCTGGTTTGAACCCAAACTTCGCAGCGGACTGGTTGTACATCTACTGGATTAACGGTATTTTGCATCCCTCAGGTCAGGAACCGGCCGCCGGTCAGGACTGATGGCGGCCAGATATGCACTTATTCCGGTATTGACAGGTGACGGCACCCATACCCCGCCTGCCGTTTAGATGCCTGGCAGGGAAGTGGTTTAGCCGAAGCACAAGAAAAGCAGAATAAATGAAACGGATCTGTTGTATTAACGGTATTATTGATTAGGGACATGATGTAAAATAATGCCGGATAATCCGGTTGAGATATGGAAGCAGGAACAAATCTGAATAAAATTTTGAAGGAACTCCCCACGGGGGTTAAAGTTGTTGCAGTTTCAAAAACAAGAACCCCTTCCGAGATACTTGACCTTTATACCTCCGGCCACAGGATGATGGGAGAAAATAAGGTCCAGGAGCTGATGGAGAAGAAGGATAAACTTCCGGGAGATATTCAGTGGCATATGGTAGGGCATTTGCAATCCAACAAGGTGAAATATATTGCCCCGTTTATATCCCTCATCCACTCTGTCGATTCGTTGAAAATAATCAGGACGGTAAACAAGGAGGCAAACAGGAACAATCGTGTTATTGACTGCCTCCTCCAGGTTCATATAGCCACGGAAGAGAGTAAATTCGGTTTTTCTGAAGAGGAGCTTCTTGAATTGCTAAGGAATTTCGAACCCGGCGATTATCCCGGCGTGCGCCTCAGGGGACTTATGGGGATGGCGACATTTACCGGCAATGAGGATCTGATAAGAAGAGAATTCAGAAACCTCGCCCGGATTTTCCGGGAATTAAGAGAGAGCGGTCTTGTATCGGATGATTTTAACGAACTGTCGATGGGAATGTCGGGTGATTATGGGATCGCAGTGGAAGAGGGGAGTACTATTGTGCGGATCGGAAGCCTGATCTTCGGGGAAAGAGACTATTAATTAATAAATAATAAACTAATTTTTGTTATGCCAGACCTGGGAGTTAATTATCTTGGATTAAAGTTAAAGAACCCGCTTATTGCCGGTAGTTCCGGATTGACCTCAAGCATTGACCGCATCAAATTACTGGAACAGGCCGGAGCCGGTGCAGTTGTTCTGAAATCACTGTTCGAGGAACAGATAAATTACGAAGCAGGATCTATGATACAGGATCAGGATTACCCGGAAGCAGAGGATTATATTAAAAACTACACAAAAGCTCATTCGGTCGATAACTACCTGGATCTTATTGCCGGGGTTAAAAAAAGTGTTGATATACCTGTTATCGCAAGCATTAACTGTATTTCTGCAAGTGACTGGACCGGGTTCTCACGCATGATAGAAGAGGCCGGTGCAGACGCGCTTGAACTCAATGTATTTTTCCTGCCTGTAGACAAGCAAATACCGTCGGTCGATTATGAGAATATATATTGTGACCTGGCAACCCGGATCTGTAAAACAATACGTATACCCGTATCAGTCAAACTTGGGAGCCATTTTACCAATGTGCTTGGGGTCATTGACCGCCTTTATGCACGGGGGGTAAAGGGGGTGGTGATGTTTAACAGGTTTTATGAGCCGGATATAGATATTGACACCCTGAGACTTACTTCGGCAGATATTTTCAGTACCGCTGCCGATCTGCGCCATGTACTCCGCTGGGTTGCCCTTGTACATGATAAGATACAAAAGGTAGATATTTCTGCATCTACCGGCGTCCACTCATGGGAGGCTGTGGTCAAGCAATTACTTGCGGGAGCTAAAACAGTGCAGGTCTGTTCCATGCTGTACAGGAAGGGAACCGGTGAAATTGGGGGACTTATCCGGGGGCTTGAGGAGTGGATGAAGAATAAGGGTTATGATTCCATTGATCAGTTCCGGGGGAAAATGAGCTACAGGAGTATCACTGATCCTGCAGCCTATGAACGGGTGCAGTTTATGAAATATTTCTCCGGCGTTGACTAGGAATCGCTAAAATCTGACTAACCACTTTTTTGCGCACATGCCTTTTGTGCAGAGCCCCGCCAGACATTACCGCTCCTGAAAGACCCGGGTTTTTAAAACTCTTACTGCAACAGAGAGCCGGACCCGTGGGGATCCGGCTCTTTAAGGTGCGCCGGCCATTACCGCCAATGAACTGCATTTTGGCCGTCCTGATTATTTTGGCCGGGAATTGTACCGGCAGCCATATATACTCCGGGCGGGAAATGAGCTCTGTTTTAGCCGACCGGTTAATCGATTTTTCTCAGGAATTTCAACAGCTCATTGTCGGTCGAGAGAACAATGCTTGTATTACCATCAATTGATTTTTCGAGCGCCTCCATGGAACGCAGAAAGCTATATAGTTCCCTGCTGCCGTTGTTCCTGTTGTATGCGCCCGCATATACGGAAGTGGCCAGTGCATCTGCACGGCCCATAATGCCTTCCGCTTCCCTGAATGCCTCCGACTGGATCCTGGCCAGCTCGCGTTCCTTGTTTCCTTCAATTCGCCTGGCTTCGCCCTGGCCTTCCGACCGGAACTGATCTGCTATCCTGTTCCTTTCACTGATCATTCTGTCAAAGACCCTCTCCCTGACCTCCTGAACATAGTTCATTCTTTTAAAACGGAAATCAAGAACCCTTATGCCAAGGTCGGAGGTCCTTTCATTTGCCCTTTCAAGGATAAGCTCTTCAATCCTTTCCCTTCCCACGGAAATTTCTTCGAGGGTTTCAATATCTTCCAGGTATTCATCATAAACTACCGGCTCCCGGTTGGTAGACCTCACCAGATCGATCAGCTCATGGCTGGCTATTGCATTACGGGTTTCCCCGTCAAGGATATCATCAAGCCGTGACTGGCCGGAACGTTCATCCCTGAGCCTGATAAAGAACTGCAGGGGATCGGTTATCTCCCAGCGGGCATAGGTGTCGACGAACATGAATCTTTTATCCTGCGTGGGCACCTGGTTGGGATCTCCGTCCCACTTAAGATATCTCTTGTCAAACATTTGAACCTTATGAATAAAAGGGGTTTTAAAGTTCAGGCCGGGCTCTGTTCTTGCTCCCCCGACGGGACGGCCGAATTGAGTGACAATGGCCTGCTGCGTTTCATCCAGTATAAAGATGCTCTGGGAAGCTGCTATAAGCATGGCTATGGCTACGGCTGCAAGTAAAATATATTTTGTCTTCATAATTATTCTTGGATTTGTTGTTGAATATCGGTACGTTGATTTAGATTTAACAGCGGAAGCACATTGGATCCGTTTTCATCCAGTATAACCTTCACTCCGGTATTTGCCATTATCCTTTCCATGGTTTCAAGGTAGATACGCTTTTTGGTAACCTGCGGGGCTTTGATGTATTCTTCATACAGGGCGGTAAAACGTTCCGCTTCACCAGTCCCCCTGTTTACCCTGTTAAGTGCATATCCTTCTGCAAGTTGTATGGTCTCCTCGGCTTCGCCCCTTGCCCTGGGAATTACCCTGTTGTATTCAGATTCCGCCCGGTTTATCAGTGTTTCCCGTTCCTGTTGGGCTTCATTGACGGCGTTGAATGATGCCTTCACCGATTCAGGAGGGTTAACGTCCTGGAGGACAACCTGGTCGATCCGGATGCCGTTCTCATAATCATCGCACATCCTTTGCAACAATTCTTCCACCGTTGTGGCCACCTCCTGCCTACCCACGGTCAGCACTTCATTTACGGTACGGTCGCCTACCACTTTACGCATTGCAGCCTCCGACATATCGTGAAGGGCATCTTCGGCATCCCTTACCCTGAACAGGTATTTATACGAATCCACTATACGGTACTGGATTACCCATTCGACGTCGGCAATATTAAGGTCTCCGGTGAGCATAAGAGACTCATCACCGTATCCGGCTTTGGTATACTGGGTCCTGGTTCCGGCCTCAACGGTCCGGAAGCCGAACTCCTGCTTAAGCTGACGCTGTACAGGTATTTTGTGCATTTTTTCCAGACCCAGGGGAAGAATGAAATTAAGTCCCGGATCTACCGTCCGGTTATATCTTCCAAGCATCAGAACGACCCCCTCTTCTTCGGGGCCAACGGTTTTGGCGGATGTGGCTGCAAGAATGACCAGTACTGCCAGCAGTACAACTTTTCTGGCATTTTTCCTGATCCATAGCAGCGAATCCTGGATTTGTTGATCTTGATTTCTCATTTATGACATTTTTGGTTAACAATTTACTTTAATATTCAAGTACTTATTTGGCTGTATTTTAGGGATAATTTATTGGAAATCGGGGTTGATGTATTAATTACATGGCCTGGTACCTACCGGTTTTATGGAATATCCTAATCAGGGGGGTATCGGGCAGAATGAAAATAGATTTAAAGTTGTATCATTCCTGATCCTGGTTCCGGTCATGGCCTCTAAAACGGTCTGAAGTATCTTATATTGCAGTACTACATTCAATTTATATTAAAAGAGACCAAATAAGGACATATTGTTTTACATGTTCACCTGTGAACCCCTTAACATGGACAAACAGGACTATTTACATGGTCCTCCAGCGAGTGCAAAAGAACGAAAAAAATATTACATTTACTATCCGGCACCATAAAAATGATCATCCCATAAGCCTGTTCCCATCCACCTGACGGATAAATATTTCTGTTTATGTCCTTTTTCCCTGTCACACCCAAGGCTATCGTGCTACTTTTAACCTAACTTAAAAACTGCGTCTTCCAGGCGCGGTCATGTCCTGACGGGGCTTTGCGCGAAAGCCATGTGCGATAAAAAAATTCGCGGTGCTAAGCAAAAATCGATGTTAATGCCATCTCCGGTGGTGGATAATCCGATTTTGGCGTATTTTTTAGTTGCAACAGCTAAAATTGTACCGGGCATCCAAGGTTGGCTTAATTTGCCTTTATGCCGGTCAGTCTTCCTGCAAGATGCTTTCCGGTATGCGATCTTTCGCATTTCACAAGCTCATCGGGCGTGCCTTCAAATACAAGATGACCTCCTTCTTCACCTCCTTCGGGACCAAGATCAATAAGCCAGTCGGCTGTTTTGATCACCTCCAGGTTGTGTTCTATGACCAGAACGGAATTCCCTCTTTCAATCAGTGCCCGGAAAGCTCTTAAAAGCTTTTTTATATCATGAAAATGGAGTCCCGTGGTAGGTTCGTCAAATATGAACATCAGGGACTGGTTTGTTTTTTCCCTGCCGAGGAAAGAGGCAAGCTTCACCCTCTGGCTTTCACCCCCGCTCAGGGTAGAGGAAGATTGTCCGAGTTTCACATAATCCAGTCCCACCTCATTGAGTGTATTAAGTTTTTCGATGATCTTCTTTTCAAGGTGGCTGTCCCCTTCGCTGAAAAAATCCAATGCTTCCCTGACAGTAAGTTCCAGAATATCATGAATATTTTTTTCCCTGCACCTGACATCAAGGATATCTTCCCTGAAACGTTTTCCCTGGCAGCTTTCACATAGTATATTCACATCTGCCATGAACTGCATCTCGATGGTAATGGTGCCTTCACCCTGGCACTCTTCACACCTTCCGCCCTCGATATTGAATGAAAAATGGCCGGGGCCGAAATTGTTGTATCTTGCTGCCGGCTGGGCCGCAAAAAGTTTCCGGATCTCATCGTAAGCCTTGATGTATGTAACCGGATTGGATCGTGAAGAGCGCCCGATGGGATTCTGATCAATCATTTCAACACCTGTGAGTCGTTCAAGGTTACCTTTCAGGGTACCGAATTTTCCGGATTTTATTCCATTGTTCTGATAAAGTTTTCCGAGTGCGGGATATAATATATTCCTTACAAGGGATGATTTTCCGGAACCGCTGACTCCGGTAACAACAGTCAGTATATTAAGCGGGAACTTCACTGTTATGCCCTTCAGGTTATTTTCCGATGCGCCGGTTATCTCTATGTAGTTATTCCATTTTTGACGGACAGCGGGCACAGGGATTGATTCTTTTCCTGTCAGGTACCTGGCAGTGATACTTTTACTATCCCTGATCAATCCCCTGTGATCTCCCTGGTACACTATTTCTCCACCCAGATGCCCGGCCATCGGTCCGATATCAATGATCCGGTCGGATGCCCTTATTATATCCTCGTCATGTTCAACCACAACCATCGTGTTTCCTGACTGTTTCAGTTGCCTGATCACCTTTATGAGCAGGTGGGTATCCCTGGGATGAAGTCCTATACTGGGCTCATCCAATATGTAAAGGGAACCCACCAGGTTGCTGCCCAGGGTGCTGGCAAGCCTGATGCGCTGTGATTCGCCGCCCGAGAGACTGGCAGAAAGGCGGTTCAGGGTAAGATACCCAAGGCCGACGTCTTTCAGGAAGTCAATCCGGCTCTTTATTTCCATGATCACCCTCCCGGCAATTTCCATTTCATTCTTTTCGGGCCGGAGGTTGTGAAAGAAGCCGGAGAGACCGGCTACAGGCAGCTGTACCAGTTCATTAATAGATTTGCCGCCTACTTTTACCCAGGAAGATTCCTTTTTCAGCCTTGTTCCCTTACATTCGTAGCATGTAGTTCTGCCCCGGTATCTTGACAACATTACCCGGTACTGGATCTTGTAGCTCTTTTTTTCAATATACCTGAAAAATTCATGCAGTCCCCGGAAGTACCCGTTACCGGTCCACACAAGCTCCTTCATCTCTTCACTGAGCTCGTACCAGGGCTTATGGATGGGAAAGCCGAAAGCGGAGGCAGTGTATATAAGTTTTTCCTTCCATTTTTTCATTTTCTCCCCTCTCCAGCATGCTATAGCATCGTTATATATTGACAGGCTCTTATCCGGAACAACCAGGTCTTCGTCAATACCGATTATTCTCCCGTATCCTTCACATATTGGGCATGCGCCAAGGGGATTATTGAAGCTGAACATGTGTTCCGATGGTTCTTCGAAGATGATCCCGTCAAGTTCAAACCTGTTTGAAAATTTTACCGGTTCTTGTTTTCCTTCAATCACAAGCATACATTCATCGTTCCCCTCATAAAAAGCGTTTTCAACCGAATCGGCAATCCTGGACCTTGTATCGCTGTCCCCCGCTACCCTGAGCCGGTCAATGACCAGCGCAAGATCACCGGTAATTTCTGGTTTTTCAGGATTTGAAAGCAGATCCTCGACCTTCTCAACCTTGTTATTCAGGAAAATCCTTGTCATGCCCTGTTGAAGCCTGATATTCAGGCTTCTTTCAAATAATTCGGCGGGTGGAGCCGGTATTGGAGCAAGAATGAGAACTGTGGCATTCTCTTTGAGGGACAAAATGAAATTAACGACATCATTTACATCATGTTTTTTTACCACTTTGCCTGATACGGGTGAAACAGTCCGGCCAATGCGGGCATAAAGCAATTTAAGGTAATCATAAATTTCGGTAGAGGTACCAACTGTAGATCGGGGGTTGTGAGTATTAACTTTTTGTTCTATTGCTATTGCGGGAGGAATACCTGTGATAAAATCAACTTCGGGTTTGTTAATTTTTCCTAAAAACTGTCGTGCATAAGAGGAGAGGCTCTCGACATACCGCCTTTGTCCTTCTGCATAAAGGGTGTCAAAGGCGAGTGAGGATTTTCCCGATCCCGACAAGCCTGTAATAACTATAAACTGATCCCTTGGGATGGCTAAATCAATGTTCTTTAAATTATGAACCCTGGCACCCTTTATAACAATTTGCTTACTATTTCCCCACATTATTTTCTGGCATAATTATTGTTTTATAAAAGTTGAGGTATTTTTGAAACGGTTAAAGGTGTAAGTCCCCTCAGGACAATTGTTTGGAGGATTTTCCTGGTACAAGGTAGAAGTTTTCTTTTATATTATTAAAATTGTGTACAAATGAATTTTTTTACTTTCTTTGTAACCGATAATATTACAGAATTATTGCATAAATTTAAAAGAGACTGCTATCGGGAAACTTATACTCACGTATAATATTATAAAAAAGGAGGTTAACGTGGAAGCAAAAAGGATGAGTGATCAGGAACTCATACAGCAGTATCTTTCAGGTAACAATATAGCAATCGAAAAACTCATAAATCGTCACAGGACTAAAGTTTTCACCTATATTGTTCTGGTAGTCAAAAATCAACAGCTTGCTGAAGATATTTTTCAGGACACTTTCATTAAAGTGATACGTTCGCTGGTTGATGGCAAATATAAAGATAACGGCCGTTTTGTGTCCTGGGTGATAAGAATAGCGCATAATCTGATAATAGATCATTTCAGAAAGGAAAAGCAGATCAATACCCTTTCAAATGATGATTACGAAGCTGATATTTTTAATTCAAAAAAATTCTCTGATCAAAATATAGAAGATCTTATGATCAAGGATCAGATCACCAATGATGTACGACAACTAATAGATGAACTCCCGGAAGAACAGAAGCAGGTTATTTTACTGCGGCATTATGGCGGACTGAGTTTCAAAGAAATAGCAGATCAAACCGAGGTAAGCATTAATACGGCTCTTGGCAGGATGCGCTATGCACTGATAAATCTCAGGAAGCTGCTTACCAGAAGAAACATTAGTCTTACCCTGAGCTAAAGGACATCTTTTTTAAAAAAATCAACATTTTAAGCGAAAGTTGGAGGAAGTGCAATAATAAATTCCTTCAACTTTCGTTTTTCTGTTTGTAGGTCTGTTAAAAGTTGTTAAATTAGTAATGAGAAAATTTTATCACATTCTGTATATAATGGATGATCTGCAAGAAGATAAGGAAGGACTGCTCCGACCTGATTCAGATGAATCAGAGCAATTCGAAAATTACAGGGATGTTTTATCATTTCTTGATCAGCAAAGTTTCGATGTGAGTAAATCAATTGTGCAAAGGTTGGTTGATTATGCCGGAAAGCAGTTCAGAGACAGATAACCTGCTGATGATGTTACTGCCAGGTATTAACCAGGTTTATAGTATGACAGGCAACAAGACCTGCCGTTTCTGTCCGCAACCTGCTTTTCCCCAGATTTACCGGAATATACCCGTGCAGCCTCGCCATATCCATCTCCTCTTCATGGAAATCCCCTTCAGGACCTATTAAAATCAGCACATCAGTACCTTTTTCATACAGCTTTGCCAGATGCTGATCTTCAGGTGTGCTGCCTGATGCAATGAACTTTTTTGCCTCATGCTGCTGCCTTACCAGTTCCCGGAATGTTACAGCAGGGGAGATTTCAGGCAGCCAGGCCCTGAGTGATTGCTTTATTGCCGATAATGCAACTTTTTTCAACCTTTCTTCTTTAATCATCCTGCGTTCCGAGTTGATGCATAAAAGGGGAATTATCCTGTCGACACCTATCTCGGTTACTTTTTCGATGAACCATTCATACCTTTCAATCCTTTTTGTAGGTGCAATTGCTATTTGCAGGAAATAATTTCTTTCTTTCGGAATCTGGCGGATCCCGGTTATTTGTATAATGCAGGCTTTTTTATCAGGATTTACTAATTTAGCCTGGTAAAATTTACCGTTTCCATCTGTAAGATGGATCATATCTCCTTTCTTCAGCCTCAAAACCCGGATGCAGTGTGCTGATTCTATGGGATCAAGTGTAAATTTGTCTCTGTTTATTTCGGACTGGTAAAAAAGATGCATCTAATCAAATTAATGTGGTGATATCCGGGTTGTCAAAATTAATATTTTTTTATGAGTATCATAATAGGGTGCCTGTCTGATACACACGGTCTTTACGACGAACGGCTGACTGAATTTCTGGAAACGTGTGATGAGATATGGCATGCAGGTGATATAGGAAGCTTGCAGGTGGTAAAGAGGCTCACCTCGCTTAAACCGCTGAAGGCTGTTCACGGAAATATAGATGGTAATGAGATAAGGCAATTATTCCCGGAACATCAAAGGTTTATGTGCGAAGATGTTGACGTATGGCTGACGCATATTGGCGGTTATCCGGGGAGATATGATTTCAGGGTGAAGGGAGAAATCAATGAGTCACCGCCGCGTCTTTTTATTTGCGGTCATTCACATATTCTCAGGATCATGAATGATGAGAAACTAGGGTTACTGCATATAAATCCCGGAGCAGCTGGAAGATCCGGTTTCCATGCAGTTCAGACAGCCGTACGGTTCACTGTCAGCGGGAGCGGGATATCGGATCTTGATGTTCTTGAACTTAAAAAGAGCCCAAATCCCGGTTCCGTCGGTATGTCCTGAAGAATTGTTCCAGCTTGGTATCAGGGGCAACCATGTAGATGTATCTTTCCTGACCCCGATCCCCCCTGTCCCTTCTGTGCCTGAGAGCAATATTGTTAATTATGTTCACAAAATCCTGGTTTGATGAGAATGATTGCATTGTCCCCCTGGTATAGCCGAAATAATACCAGTTACCGTCATCCGGTTCAATATAGAGATCAATGAAATCACCCGACCGGCGCTTGGTTATTTCCAGGTATCCCGTCAACATCCTGTTTACCGGTACTCCATTTATATAAGCCACCCCTATTTTCCCCTGTGATATATATGAGCGGCTCTCCTTGTTCCAGACAAGACTGACATCGGACAAAACAAAGGTTTTTTGCAGTTCTCCGGGAAGTTCTTCAGCCCTTTTTGCCCCGGACGACTGCCTGAAGTTATCGGCTCTCTCTTTTCCGAGCAGTTCATTGAGCCCCATCCTGTAGTACCAGGCTGCCGAGTCAACAGGCTGGCTTCCGGTGCTCCCGTCATTAAGGGTCATAAGAGCCACAGCCTCTTCAGAAAAGAAGAAATCCAGGGTTACCATTCCATTGATGGAAGTTTCATTTTCATTTACCCTGTTTAATGCCGTACCAAAAGCCTCCATCCCGAGCTGTCCGAATGATACGCCAAGTTCAAGTTCTCCCTCTCCCTGCAGGATGCATTCTTTGGGGTCAAGGCGCAGATAATTGCCGGGCATATCGGGATTCCTGAGCTTTTCCAGTGATGCAATATGGTATTGGCCGGAATGATGATCGTATTTCATGTAACCATCGGCCGTGACAATCGGCAGATCAGCATAATTTTTTCTTTCCGAAAAGAATGCAGGATAAATATGAACCGAATCAGTCGCTATAAAAATGCCCGGATATATCCTCGTCCGGTCTGCCGACAATGGCTGTGCGGGTACCGGAATAAGTATTTCCATGGGATCAACCGTATGCTCGAAGGCAAGCCATTGGTCATCAATCCCTTCGCAGTTATGAACTATTTTAGTTGCACCCCTGAAATTAAGATGGCTTCTTGATGCCAATAACTCAGTCTCACCGGAAAAGACAAACCAGGGACTCAGCATAAAATCATTTTCTTCTGTGCTGCCGGATGCAAATGTTTCCTTATCGCCGGTAACAGTTATATCGCTGAAAAAAATGGATTGTACATCATCCCGCTCATCGCGGTAATCATAATATCCTGACCCACTGTATTGATTGCGGTTTTTTATATTTACCACAGCATCATAGATCTCATGAGAATATCTGCCGGCACCGGCCATGATCCTTGCCTGATGCAACGGGGCGATTTCGGTGCTCTCTCCAATGACAAGCACTTCATCATTGGGAATTATCATAGCATCGGCTATTTCCAGGTACTTCACCTGGCTTGCAGTCAGTAAATGGTTACCATAATCCAGTTTGACATGTGGTGATATAAATCTCAACGAATCCTTGTCGCTTACTGTAGAAATATATTCCGCACCCTCAAGTCCTGTTTCCGGACATAAATGTGAACAAAAAAATTCAAATTCCTTTTCGTCCATTTTCCAGGTAAAATTTTCAGGTTCTGTCGTAAAGCCATTCATTGGCAACAAAAGGGGACTGCTATCATGGCTCCTGGTAAATTCTCCGGTTTGCTTTTCAATATCTATACTGGCAAGCAGGCTGTTTCCTGATAATGTGGCATTTCTATTCTCCGGATCATGAAAAATAAGCCTGCTGCGGGATGTTGTAAATGATTCTGCCCCGAATGAGTATTTTTCGGCTGTGAATTCAGCATTATCGATCCTAAGTGACCCTGAACCCGCAAGTCCCGATGGGGATATCTCCAGTGAACCTGCCAGGTAAGCCTTGTTTTCAAACAAACTGAAAGGCTCGTCACCCTGCTGCACCATCATCAGATCTTTTTCAGGAACCCATCTGACAGGATTGCCGCGGGATCTTACTGCCGGGAATTCGCTCCTGCCTCTTGATTTCTCAATTAAAAAATCATTTGTTACGGCAACCAGGGAATCAGGTAAGAATAGAAAATTTTCTGAAAACAGGGATGATGACAGGTAATCAAGTCTGCCATTCCCCCGCAGACCGCTATTATCCAGCAGTATATCTTCAAACCAGGTTCCTTTGCCACCATATACAGGCAGTCCCCCGGACGCTGCATGTCTTATGCCCAGCGAAAAATCTTCCTGTAATATAAGCTTTTCCCCGATATCAGAGAAAATTCCTGCCGAGACCAGTTTGCCGTCGAAACTCAGATCATCGTTCCTGAAAGAGCTAAGGCTGTCCAGTACGAATGGATAAAGTTCAAAAAAGAAATCCTCCTGGCCATATACACCACCCTGAATTTCCCTGTTGTCATAAAAGACATAGGAGTTGGTCGAGCTGCTGAATTTGGGATAATCGGGGTGATCAATCCTTCCGGATTTATTAAAAGGCTTATCAACATAAAGCTCTCCGGTAACATTCCTGATAAGGTTCCTCACGCCGGCCAGTCTGGCTCTGCCGTATATATCGGTAGCTTCAAGAGGCACCCTCATGCTTATTGAATCAACATCATTGAGGCTTATCCTGTAATCGTCATAATCAAAGGAAAAAGTGGTTCCGAAAAAACTGAGGTTGCCTGCATTGATGTTCCCGTCAAACTGGAAATTCCTGTTTTTTTTCAATGTCACGGTATTGTTCACGGGAAAAATATTTACATTTTGAGTGTTGCTGATGATCACCTGTGGTATACCGTTGATCTTTACATCGTGGGTTTCAAGGCTAAGGATCGCATTTTCAAGAGGTGACTGCACCGTTGATGAAAAGTCAATAATATCATAATCGATACTTCTTATATTAGCCTGCAGGTAATCAAACATCTTGTCCCTTACGCGGATCAGGTCTGTGCCGGTATCATAAAAAATAAATCCTTCCAGGGTCAGTTCCAGTAACTGATGACGCACTCTTGGAAGCGGCCTTCTGAGGTATCTTGCATATGCATTTGCCGGAAATTCGCCTGAGCCATATTCATTGGAAAAATTCCTAAGTGCAAGAAGCGGATGAACATCATCCATCCCTTGAAGCTGCCGGTAATGAATACGATCAAAAAAGCTGAATGATTTAAAGTTGGCACTGCCCTGTGAACTTGCCCTTGGCATGGTGAACCGCATTTCCGGATCATCTATTTTCCAAAGCAGCTGAGCAAAACTCATGTCAACCTGATGGAACTGGTTATACCAGGGACTCTGGGACATGATCCTTTCATTCCGGCTAAGGGATAATTCCCGGGATCTTTCAATGTAGTTAAGCTGCAGGTCGGGATGAAAAACCATCTCATCTTCCAGGTGAAGAATTATACTGGCGCTAACAGAACTTGCTCCCTGGGAATTAAAGACAAAATGGTCTGAGCTTGCCGTAAGTAATTTTTCATTATCCCTGTAAAAAATCAGCGATGCTTCACCATTTTCTCCCCCCGAGCCGATGAGCCTGGCTCCCTGCATACTCAATCCGCCTTCATAATCAATATTCCGGTATATCCCCCTGATATTGAAATCCTGTCCATAGGATCTGAACCTGGGGTAACCGGCAGCGGAATTATTACCGGAAGTCATAACCCTGTCAGTTAATCTGCCTGCTATCGGAGTATTAAAATAAGGGCTGAAGTGGAAAAGAACTGAATCTGCATGATATTCAGATCTGCCCAGTTCTATTTCATAGTTATCGAGTATGGCGTATGCTTCAGTTTCATCGAGCCCGGTCCGTTCCCACGTTACCCTTCCACCCTTTCCCATCCAGGTCCGGCTCAGTGGGTAGAGCACTCCGGCCGTGGTGAAGATGGTAAGTGTATCGATATGGTTGAATCCTTTAAGAATGGTTTCCGGGAAGACGATCTGCAGGGAATCATTAAAAACAAGTGAGAAATCCGGAACAGATGATTTCCAGCTTATTGCGTCTGATTTGTAAAGTGTATTGTCAGAAATCAATCCGTTTATAAACAGCATCAGATCATTGATCCTCCGCAAGGAAAGATTCTGGTTCTCCAGCAGGTCTGGAAATGCCCCCTGCCAGACCCGGTAATGCCGGCGGTCATGGTCGCTTTCTGCGAAGGTGGTAAGCATCTCCATATAGTTAAGCATATGTGGAACCGGCCGGGCATTGCGCTCATGAAGAAGATTGGCGGTATGGATTATGGTCAGCATCTCACCTGCACTGAACGCATCGGCATCCCATTGGCCGGTGAATCCGGTAAGTTTTTCAAACTGTTTTTCAGTCAGGTTGCTGCCCATAAAATCAGAAATTTCATTTACAAACAGCATTGGATCACCTGAAAATCTGTTGGTGGAGGGAAAGGTGTTTTGTAGTGAAAGTATTATTGCTGAAAATAAGATTAAGGGTAGATGTTTTTGCATAAGCAGATGTTTGACGTTATTCTGGTTTTGTAAAAACAATCATCAGCCATTCCCTTTTTTGTGAAATCTCTATTGGATCAAACCCCGTTTTGGTGGCCTCATTCATAATCACGGAAAAATCTTTTTCAATAATTCCACTTATTACCAGAGTTCCTCCGTGTTTCAATACCCTGAAATAAACCGGTATATGATCAATCAGCACCGATCTGTTAATATTTGCAAGGATCATATCCGGTTCCCTGTTTTCAAGCAGCTCACAGCCGCCCAGGTAAACTTTTATATCATCTGTATCATTTTTTTTGACATTTTCACGTGCACTGGTAACGGCATCAGCGTCAATATCGGCCATTTCAACTTTTGCGGCACCTGCTTTACGGGCAATGATCCCGAGAATACCTGATCCGCAGCCCATATCGAACAGGAAGATCCCTTCAGGCTGACTACCAAGGATATATTCTGCGATCATTTCAGTGGTAGGATGATGGCCGGTTCCAAATGCCATTTTGGGTTCAATGATTATATCAAAGGGATATTCCTTGACAGGTGGATGAAATGGTGCCCTTACCAGGCATCTATTTGATATTGTCACAGGTGGAAAATTTTTTTCCCACTCTTCATTCCAGTTCCTGTTTTCCAGCGTGGTGTACTGATATTTTATCTTCTTTTCCCTGAAAATATCCAGTTCATCAAGCATCGCAGGAGAAAAAGAATCTTCTGAAATATAGGCAAACAAATGCTGATCCTCTTCCCAGAATCCTTCGAACCCGATATCCATTAATACGGCTGTCACTATTGAGGAAACAGGGGATTCCTCTCCACCTGTAATACATTTTAGTTCGATAAAACCTGGTTTATTTTTGGTAGTGGCTGACATACTGAATATTTTGATTTAATGCAGGCCGTTTCGGGTAAAGCAGATATTGTAAAATAAAAAAACGCCTCCGTTCATCCGGAGACGTTTACCAGCGTATAACTCCGGATATTTTGGAGTTATACGCTTAATTTTCAAAAATGTTATTAAAATGAACCGGCAATTGCCAGAAAGTCATCTGCTTTAAGTGATGCACCGCCTATCAGTCCGCCGTCAACATCCGCATTTGCAAACAATTTCCTTGCATTTCCCGGATTACAGCTGCCACCATAAAGGATGGTTGTATCATCGGCCGTTTCACTGCTATAAATATTTTTCAGGACTGTTCTGATAAAATTATGCATATCCTGGGCTTGTTCGGGAGTGGCAGTCTTACCGGTACCTATTGCCCATACAGGTTCATAGGCGACGATAATTTTACTGAATTCGTCGCCGGAAATATCAGCCAGTCCCCGTTCAAGCTGCTCTCTTACCACCTCCGTATGAATCCCTTTTTCTCTTTCGTGCAGATTTTCACCGCAACAGAAAATCGGGGTTAATCCATTGGCAAGAGCCTCTTTAAGTTTTTTATTCAGGTCAGCGTCAGTCTCATTGAAGTACTGACGTCTTTCAGAATGACCGATAATCACATATCCCGCTCCGGCGGAGGCTATCATGGCAGCCGATACTTCTCCGGTGAAGGCTCCGGAAGATTCGGATGCACAGTTCTGGGCAGCCAGCCCGATCCCCTGAGGCAATATTTTTTTGATTTCCGGGAGGTGGGTAAAAGGTGGAGCGACGATAAGGGTTACATTTTCGGGTAAACTTTTTTCTGCTTTTTTACTCACTTCTTCGGCCAGGGTTAATCCTTCCTGAAGCAGTGTGTTCATTTTCCAGTTCCCTGCTACAATTTTTCTTCTCATGGTGTTAATTTTTTAACTGTTAAATTTTGTGATCAATCATTAGCGCCTGCTAATTTAACATTTTTTTCTCATCTATTTTGCCGGGAACTCCACGTAGGTATATTCCGGCAACATTCAGGAGGGTAACGGCAAAAAGAAGTGATAAAATATACCCGATGGTGATAAGCCTGTTTTTTGATGTCTGTTGTGATTCGAATGACCAGGAAAGAAGGTTGTCTCCGACCTCATCGGCATGTGGAATGTTCCTGTTATGCCATTTCCCGATGATCGTCCCCTGCTTGAGCAACAATAATCCGGGGTTGCTTCTGATGATCGTTTTCAGGGTAATCTCATCAGTATGATAAAAGTCATACGTGGCACCGGTATTCTCAATATATTCATCTATCTGTGGCACAGGGCTGGAGGTAAGGCATATGAAGCCAATATCCCTTTGAGATGACCATTCTGCCAGCTGGTTGATCCTGGTAATGTTATTCCTGGAACTTCTGTCAAGATCATATGCAACCATTACGAAAGTATATCCGCCCTCTTCAAGTATATCGTAGGTATGATCTATACCCTCTGTTATTGATTCTATCCGGAAATTTGTTATTGGTGGTTCATATCCGGGACTTATAAGGATGCTTTCGGTCCTTACCCATTCCCAGGATGAATCGGGAATAGAGTCAACTGAAAATGCTCTGGTCTCACCATCTTTCGTGTAATAAAGAGTTATTTCATATTCATCGGCAGGAGCATCGGGGGGCACACTCATCTTTTCAATAATGTTGCTGCCTATGCTGAAGGGTCTGAAATCGATTACAGGAAGGTTCCTGTAGGAATATGAAAAGATTGCAAGTATGGTTATGAAAAATATTGCCACGGTTCCCGATTCGTAATATCTTAACCGGAAAAAATTTTTGAATTTTTTCCGGTTAATGAACAGGTTTACCACCAGGCCCATTAAAACCACGTTTTTCCAGAATGTTTCCCAGTTTGTCAGGATGATGGCGTCTCCAAAGCAACCGCAATCGGCCACAGGATCTGTAAGTGCTATGATGAGGGTCAGTATGGTGAAAAAACCCATAAAGAGAAATACTCCCCACGTGGCCATAACCATTTTGATGCCGGCAAGCAACAGGATGCCGATGAGCATTTCGGCTGCCGATAAAAGGACCGACAGGATCAATGAATACTGCTCCAGGGATTCCATGTTGAAGGCTACGAAATAATCGGTGAATTTGTATGCAGATCCCAATGGATCGATACCTTTGACAAAACCCGAATAGATAAAAACAATACCTGCTATTATTCTCGAAAAATGCAAAAAAATGCCTGACAGATTTTTCCAGGGCATATCAACCGGAATTTAAATTATTATTTTAGGAATAACGGTAAAACTTCTTTTATACTATATCAGGTTTGTAAAATTCATAAAGTTTAAGAATTGTATATTATTGCTCAGATAAAACTTTCCCGTTTCAACAAATCTGTAATTTTACTAAAAATTTCCTGTGGGCCGAGCATTCCCTTTTTTGAATCGTAACAGGAAACCAGTTTAAGATTTATACCGGTTCCGGATTGTTCCAGGTATACATCCCTCACCCTGCGCTGAAAATCAAGGTCGGCCTCATGAATATCCTTTTGTCCGTTAAGATAATCCCTTTCGGTGCCTGAACGCCGGGTGTTTAATTGTTCAGCTGTAAAATCAAAAGGCACATCAAGAAATATGTTCAAATCAGGCTTTGGTATACCATAATGCTCATATTCAAGATGAAATATCCACTCCTTGAGTTGTTTCCTTTCTTCCGGCGTTTTCATCTTGGCACCCTGATAGGCTACATTCGACATAACATATCTGTCGGCCAAAAGAAGATAGCCTTTGGAAAGCCACTCCAGCATCCTTTTTTTTGCATCATTCCTGTCGGCTGCATAGATCAATGATACCAGGTAAGGATTTACCTCATCTATTTTTCCCAGCTCACCCCGCAGGAACCTGGCAATCAGTTCACCGAAAACCCCGTGTCCGGTGCGGGGGAAATGTAAAAACCTGTATACTATTTTATTTTTGTCCAGATATTCACACAGAAGCCTGTTTTGCGTCGATTTTCCTGATCCGTCAAGGCCTTCCAAGACTAAAAATGCCATTCCTGAATAAATTGGTTATAGTTTCACTGACAGGTTATTCTCTGAACCTTGCAGCCATTTTGCAAATGTGTAAAAAAAATATGAAACTCTCTTTGTTGGTTATTCACTTTGATGTGAAATTCATGTACATTTAGTTTAATTTGTAAACCCGCGTCCGCTGGTCGCGGCAATGTCCTGGCGGGGCTTTACCCGAAAGGCATGTGCGCAAAAAAGTGGATAGTCCGATTTTAGCGAATTTTTTACTTATTTTAAAATAGGAGATATGGAAATTTTTGCAAGGAAAAAAAGCCTTAGAATAAAGGGGAAACTTTTTGACCTTTCTGAACCGGTTGTTATGGGAATTCTGAATGTAACTCCCGATTCCTTTTATGACGGCGGCAGGTTTTCCGGAGCTGACGAAGTAGTTTCAAGGGTAGGGCAGATGAGAGATGAAGGTGCCGATATAATTGATGTCGGGGCGGTTTCCACCAGGCCGGGTGCGGGAACTGTTCCTGAAACCGAGGAACAGCATCGTTTGTCATGGGTTATGGAGGCAATTCTAAAGGAATTTCCCGATGCCATAATTTCGGTTGATACCGTCAGGTCGGCTGTTGCCAGGAATATGGTTGAAAATTATGGGGTAGCTATTATAAACGACATATCGGCAGGCAGTTTCGACAGGAACATGTTGAATACCATTGCAGAGCTTCAGGTTCCCTACGTAGCTATGCACATGCAGGGAACTCCTGAAACAATGCAGCTGGATCCAAAATATGACGATGTGGTCAATGATATACTGAAATTTTTTGCCGGGAAAATCCGGATAATGCGCAGCATGGGTATAGGGGATATTATAATTGATCCCGGTTTCGGATTTGGAAAGACAGTTGATCACAATTATATCCTTGCAGCTAACCTGGAAGAATTCAGTATGCTGGGCCTGCCGGTTCTTGCCGGGTTTTCACGAAAATCAATGATCTGCAAACTGCTCAGGGTCAATCCCCCGGGGGCTCTGGCAGGAACAATTGCCCTTAATGCCATAGCAGTTTTTAAGGGGGCCGATATATTAAGGGTGCATGATGTAAGGGAAGCAAAAGATACAATAAGGGTTTTGGAATATCTTAAAAAAGCGAAGGGTGAAACCTGAAATACGATATCATACAGTCTGTCTATCAACGATAACAGTGTATGTAAGTCATCCTTGATATTAGTTTCCGGAGAAATCAGATCTTTTGTATCCCGGGTAACCTGGTATCATCAAATGCAAAAAAAAAGAAACAATGCAACACTTAATGGTTTGAATTCTAGAAAAAAATAGGGAATTTTGCTTTTATTCTTCACCGGTACCGATAATTCTATTTATACTTCATGACTGATCTTTTCATAACAATAAGAATACTTGATGTTTTTGATGTTTTACTGACCGCAGTTCTCTTCTACCAGATTTACCGGATTATAAAGGGGACAATTGCCATAAATATCTTTATTGGCATCTTCTCTGTTTATTTGTTGTGGTTACTGGTCAGGGCATTGAACATGCAGTTGCTTGGTTCCATTCTCGGGCAGTTCATAGGAGTAGGGGTTATTGCCCTGATTATTGTTTTCCAGCAGGAAATAAGACGCTTTCTTATTCTTATAGGCACCAGGTATACGTCCAACAGGACATTTTCACTTGAAAAACTCTTTAGCTCTGTAAGCGGTAGCAGACCGAAGGTGCGGATTAATTCACTGATCAAGGCATCTAAAAAACTCTCAGGAAAAAGGCTGGGCGCCCTGATAGTTATTGCCCGGAAATCTGAGCTTCAGCCTTATACACAGACAGGCGATTATCTTGCCGCAGCAACTTCCAGCCGCCTGCTCGAAAGTATTTTCTGCAGGGAAAGCCCCCTTCATGACGGGGCAGTGATAATCATAGGCGACAGGATACATGCTGCCAGATGTGTTCTGCCCGTTTCGGAAAACACCAACGTGCCACCGGAGCTTGGGATGAGGCACCGGGCAGCTTTGGGGATGTCTGAACAGACAGATGCAGTAGTTGTTGTAATTTCAGAGGAAACGGGGAGGTTATCAATAACCGATGGTGGAAAAATAAAAATGAATGTCAGCTTCAGGGAACTCTCGGAATATCTTGAGAACGAATTTATCCGTGATCCCTATGTAAATGAGTTTACTTAGAAAAAGTTCAGCTTGCGCGGCGCTCTTCCCTTCTCCTGAAAAGGAAAGTCGCTTTTGATTCCTCATTCCTGACCAGCCTTTCGATGTTCTTCTGATGTGTGAAAAGAAGCAATACAAAAACAATAAGCGAGAATATTACCAGAGATGATGTAGTTGTAGTGAATACCACAATTACCAGAACCGGGAAAGAGAGTCCGGCTATCATGGAGCTGAGGGATACATACTTGGTAATAATAAGTGTTATAAGGAATACCCCGATACATATCAAGGTAGAAACAGGGTCAATGGCAAGTATTACCCCAAGCAATGTGGCTACACCTTTTCCTCCCCTGAAATTTGCAAATACCGGGAAAATATGACCAAATATAACTGCAAGTCCGAGCAGAAGCTGGAAATTGATGTAGTCACCGGTTGCAGGTATATAATAGAAAGTGAAATAAATAAGTTTGACCGCCAGGAAACCTTTCAGTATATCAAGCAGCAATACCGGTATTCCTGCCTTATAGCCCAGTACCCGTATGGTATTGGTACTACCCGAATTCTTGCTGCCATAATCCCTGACATCCGTATTAAAAAAGACTTTACCAATCCAGACAGCATTGGGAACAGAACCCAGCAGATAGGCAAACAACAATATTACAGCATTCCACAATCCTGGCATAATTAGCGATATTTAAATTATTTATGCTTTTATGTCTTTCAAAAAGCTTTACAAAGTTCAACAAATAGTTTCACTTTTCCAAGAACATTAAGGTTTTATAACGGTTGTGCTGCTATGTTAACCCGGGAAAGAGTATTTTGTTCGGATTTATCTCGGGCTGTTTAGACTTGATACTATAATTTGTAGAAAAACATGGTGAAGAATAAAAAGTGAATAAGCCTGCCCATTACATAGTACTTTGGCCGGAAGCCATAACTGTTGTTGTTTAACTCAGGCAAAACCATTCTTTAGATCTGCACTACTTGGTTTGGAATGTTAAAGACCAGCTCTGAAATCCGCCCATTGTCGTGGAAGATTAAACTGTCAGCCAGATTTCTTAGCAGGAAAATGCCTCTCCCGGCTGTTTTTTCAATGTTTTCAGGTGCTGTGGGATCTGGTACGTTATTAAAGTCAAAGCCTTCCCCCTGATCCTTTGTAATTATAACCAGACTGTCATTTTCTATTTTCAACCTTAGCTCAACAATCTTCTGCGGATCATATTTATTCCCATGCCGAATTGAATTCTGAACAATTTCAAAAGCGGCAATTTGAATATTGCCATAAAATTTCCCGGCTATTTTGTGTTTAACAGCAAACTCGTCAATAGTTTTTTCAACTACATTGAGGCTCTCTGTTTTTGATTCGAGCAATATTTTTTTCTCCATTGACACTGACTTTACACCATTTCTCCCCCTGCCAAACCCTCTTATTTACGATGGGTACAGGGAAAAGTTTCATGAATGCAGCCAGTCTGCCTATCCGTTTCCCCTGGGCCAGAGTTCTCTCTTGCCCTGACTTTATATCCTCCGAATACCTTTTTAACTGGAAATTAGCGATATCAGAGAAAAAGGCTAATAACAGCTTCCTGATGGAAGAATTTGAAGTATCCAGGTAAGGTTGAGGGCAGGATTTAATCTCCACACCATAACTTTCAAGTGTTTTGAAGTATTGCAGGGTTTTTAATATCCCAAGGCGGGAAAAGCAGTCTTCCAGAATAACAGTAGGACATACTATGCCTGGCTTGCCGGTTCAATGGCAGTGTTTATCTCCCCAACATCTTCAACATTTCGGCATGCCTGGCAATAGTCCCCAATGCAGTAGGTTGCACCCGGTAGGTCACCCCGTACCTATCAGCAGTTTCTTTTATGATTGGAGAAATATCAGGGTAATGTACATGACAGATGTGGGGAAATAGATGATGTACTGCATGGTAGTTCAGCCCACCCACTGCCCACGTTAAAAACCGGTTACCGGTTGCATAATTCGTAGTTACGGTCAACTGGTGTATAGTCCAGTTATTATCTACATAGCCATTTTCATCGGGCAGGGGATATGCCGAATCAGGCATCACGTGCGCTGTTTGAAAAATAGTGCTTAAAATAATGCCAGCTATGAAATGCATGATCATGAAAAACAGTAATGTCAGATACCATGGAATGGGAAGTATGATTATTGGCAGTGCAATAAAAAAGATATAATACAGAAGTTTTGTAAGCGCAAGTTTTATAAAAAGCAGGTAGAATGTTTTTTTTTCATTTGCCATCATGCCCCTTGCCCTGTATTTGATCAGCTGCTGGAAATCTTTGGTGGTAATCCACATAATGGTCATAAGCCCGTAAAGGAACCAGGCATATATATACTGGTATCTGTGTATTTTACGCAGTGGCTTGTGGGGGGAAAACCGCAGCATGGGAGCAGGATCAATATCGACATCGTATCCGTCGATATTGGTATATTTATGGTGAATGGTATTGTGCTGGATCTGCCAGGTTTCAGGAAGCCCACCGAGGATAAACAGTGAGGCGCCGATCCATTTGTTTACCCGCTGATTGGCACTGTAACTGCCATGATTGGCATCATGCATGACCGTCATGCCCACACCCGACATGCCCAGCCCCATCACGATCCAGCATAGCAGAATCAGGGGAGTGGAAGTAACCACGCCTGTCATCATAAGTAAGTAAGGCCCGATATATAATGTCAGCATGACAACGGTCTTGAAAACCATCCCTGCATTGGCATGCTTTGAGAGGTTATTCTTTTCAAAATGCTCATCAACTTTTCCTCTTAATTCTTTCATGAACTCAACCTTATCGGTCGGGAATTTGACTGTTTTTGTGGCCATTTTTTTAACTCTTATTTGACATTTCACAAAATTACTTCACCGTGAGATAATTTCACAAAAAAATATCGAAATAAAGTATATCTAACGCATAAAAAGTAGGCAGTTACTGCTAACAATCTGGTCTGGTGTTACACAATCGGCTTTTTTTGTTGTGAATGTAAAAAATAATTAACTACAGAAATTAAAAAGAATAATGCAATACAACTTGTCTTCAGACTTCATCAGGGCCGGGGAGAAGAGCCCTGAACAAATACCCGCGATACGGCATCTGAAAAACCGCCTTCATTGTTTGATCTGCAGGATCCGTAGAGTTGTTTGAGTTGAAAGGGAGCATTGGCAACGGCAAAGGGATAATGGACAAAATCAAGCAGGTCGATATCATTATAATCGTTGCCGACCCCCATCGTTCCCGTCTTCTCAATATCCAGCCTGCCGCAGAGCCATTCTATGGCATGGCCCTTTGATACGTTGGACGGAAATATTTCTATCCACATTGATTCTCCGTCAAGAGGTGATGTTGTCCGGACGACCCTCAGGTTTTTCAGTTTGTTTTTGATGGTTTCAAGCAATGAAATGTTTTCGGGTACAATGGCAAGAAGCTGGCTGGCATGGCTAAAATCGTCAGATACCGGGTCCATCGGCACTGCAAATTCATTGTAAAGCTTACACCTTCTCTGAAAATCACTGCTGCCGCAGTTGGCATCGAAATACCTGAAACTGTGATTGTCGGGAACAAGGTCGTGTACCATGAAGCTCATACCTGCCTCACGCAGGGTATTTATTGCCAGAGTTACCTCAGTTTCTTTCAAATGTTCTGCAAAGATAAGTTCACCTGAGCGCCAGTCCATTATACCGGCGCCGGTTGAAAAAACAAGGTAGTCGACCGGAACATTTTCAGGCAGGATCTTTTTTGCGCTGTACAGGTTCCTCCCGGTTGCAATTACCCTGCAAATGTTCTTTTCGCCCAGGTTTTCAAGTGTCTGCAGGTTTTGCCCGGTAATTTCCTGCCTGTCATTCAAAAGTGTCCCGTCAAGGTCGGTAACTACCATCCGGATCATCTGATTTTCCATAATTCAATTCAATTTCCGCCATTTCCAGGTTTGCCGCAGCCATAAGGCGTAAATGTAAACCTGTCTATCCTTGCGCTTGTAGCCTTTTGAGAATCATTTTCCGGATGTCTGCCTCCTGCAAGCCAAAGGTTTAAGCGAACCTGTTCATTAGCCGGTGCCGGCACTTTATTTCCCGTTATTGTTATGGATTCGATTTTCCTCCAACTCCATGGCCGGCTTCCCCTGTAGCTTTCAAATACCAGTTTCCCGGGCATCCAGTCTATTACATGAAGGGATCTTGATACAGATCCCTTCATGCTGAACTCATATTTTTCAAGATCATTTTCACCGTAATGTACCACATACTGGGAGTTATGGTCATTTTTCCCTCCCCATCTGGAAAATTCTATATCTATTTCATTATGGTGCGGCTTCAAATCAGGATCCCATGTAAATAAACCAAGTACGGCATTAATATCAAGATCCGGCGGACTGCTGCCAATAAGGAATTCATACCTGCCATAGCCGAAAGATCCGGAGCTGACCACTTCGGCGCAGTACCACCGGTTTTTTTCCCTGCTAAGGTATAGATGCAGCCTTCCTCTTCTGTCAATATGCACATTCGAAGCTGAAAAGAAATTCGGCCCCGGTCCTGTTCGTCCCGCACTGCTTTTTATCATCCACCGGTATCCGGAAAATTCCACCGCACGCTCATATCTGACCCTGCCTGTTCTCTGTCCTTGCAAACCAGTCTCACCAAAAACAGACAGCATAAAGACTGATAATATAATGAAGAATTTTCCGGCAACCATTATTATCTGTTATAAAACCTGCTTATAGCCGTTTTTATTTTGTCCTTTTCAATCAGGAATCCATCGTGACCATATAATGATTCGATGCCGGCAAATGTTGCCCCCGGGATCCGTTCAGTAAGAAAAAGCTGTTCCCTTACGGGGAAGAGATAGTCGCTCAGTATCCCGATAACCAGTGTTCTGGCTATTATTGAACCCAGAACATTGTCTATGCTCTCTCTTTTACGGCAAATATTATGTGAATCCATTGCATTCAGAAGTCTCATATATGAATAAGCGTTGAACCGCTTTACCAGCTTCCGGCCCTGGTATACCTGGTAGCTCATTGCCCTGTACCCGGTAATTTTTTCATCGCTCTCTTCGCACTGTGTTTCAAAATATGTCTGGTAATTCCGGTAGCTAAGCAACGCTATTGACCTTGCAGCTGCCAGTCCCCGTAAACCGGCATCCGGACTGTTTTCCTGCCATGTCTGGTCTGCCTCTATAGCCATTCGCTGAGACTGGCTGAATGCGATGCTCCAGGGTGATGACCTGGCATGGTTGGCGATACACACAAGATTGTCTATCAGTCCGGGATTCATGATCGACCATTCCAGCGCCTGGTGCCCGCCGGTTGAACCACCAAGAACAGTATGGATCTTTTCTATACCCAGGTGTTTTCTCAGTATTTCATGCGCATTGACCATGTCCCTGATCGTTATTTCCGGGAAGCTGTGAAACCAGGGTTTACCGGTATTGGGATTCTGGCTGAGCGGACCGGTGGAACCATAGCATGATCCTATTTTGTTTGCACAAATAATGAAATAATCATCCGGATTGTAAAAGCAATTTTCACCAAACAATCCTTTCCACCAGTCGAATACATCGGAATTGGCTGTAAAGGCATGACATACCCAGATGACATTGTTCCTTTCAGGATTAAATTCGCCATAGGTATTGTATGCAATTTCCAGCTCCGGCAGGTAATCTTCCGATTCGAGAAGGAATGGGTGTTTATGACGGTAAATATTGAAATTCCGGGTCACCATTTCTTTAGGTTTTGAAAATAGTGCAAAGATATTCAAAACTGAAAAGACTTTTAAGAGAAATACTTTTTTGTTTCAGGGGGATAGCTGGGATTTCCCTTCAATCTGATATGAAAAACCGGATTTCAGACCATTGATTAAATATTGATCAATATTTACAGAGGCGACCCTGACCACAATTACCGGAGATTTCCGGGGGGTCAGTTTTTCGGAAATCATCAGATCATTGCCATGTTTGAAAGGTTTTATGAAAGACAAAACCGGCGCCCTTCTGGTCTGGTCATTGATCCATGTCCGGGCTGGTGGGGAATTAGTCATAAAATAACTATTTTTAAACTGTGGAAAAAATGCTGCTCTATTCGCCCCTTGCGGGCCCCCGGTTAAGGTATATTGCATCCCACCTGGTGACGGAAATACTTGGACTGGACCTGCAGATTGTTTCAAGTGTCCGCGATATTGCCGGTACAGAGAGACCGTTTATAAACTATTCTGCCGCCCACTTTCCTGCCGGAGTGAATATCATTCCCTGCGGCCTGCTTGATGAGAAAGGTATAACCGGTAAGCCGGTCAGGGCCGGACGGCATAATGGCTTACCCGTTCTTTTCAGGACCGCCGGAGTTGACGATACAGGCTTTGACATTTTAGCAGCATCTTTTTTCATGCTGAGCCGCTACGAGGAATACCTTCCTTTTAAAAAAGACCGTCACGGAAGATTTCCCCTTGCTGAAAGCATTGCATACCGTAACGGTTTTCATATGGAGCCGCTGGTGGAGCAATGGGCAGGCGAGCTTAAAAAAGCCATCCTGCGGAAATTTCCCGCCGTTGTTTTCCCCGCAAGGGAATTCAGGTATATTCCCACTATTGATATTGATATTCCATGGGCTTATAAAGACCGCAGTCTGTTGCGCACGTCGGGAGGTTTTGCAAGGGCTCTTTTAAAAGGGGACATCAATGATATCGTTTCCCGTTACAGGGTACTTGCCGGCGGGGATCAGGATCCTTATGACACCTTCTCCCATATTTTCCGGTTACATGACGAGGCGGGCCTGAAACCCCTGTTTTTCCTTTCTGCCGGCACCTACAGCAGATATGATAAATGTGTTCCGCTCAACAGTCCCCAATACCGGAAGCTTGTCAGGGAAATTTCCTTAAGGTATCACACGGGCATTCATCCTTCGTATTATTCAGCGATTGATGGGGAATTGATGGGAAAGGAGATAAAAATCCTCTCTCACGCTACCGAAAGACCGGTTTCAGGAAGCCGTCAGCATTACCTCAGACTACGGATGCCGGAAACGTACAGACTGCTTGATGATAATGGAATTACCGACGACTACACCATGGGGTGGGCAGAGGCGCCCGGATTTCGTGCATGTACATGCACCCCGTTCCTTTTTTATGATCTTATGCGGGAAAGATCTACCAATTTGAGGATCTGGCCTTTTCAAATTATGGATGGCTCTTTTACCGATTATATGCATACGGATCCTCTGCAGTCGGAGTCCCTGGCCCTTAATATAATACGGAAGATCGGGGAAGCAGGCGGAACGCTCATAACTTTATGGCACAATGAATCTTTTTGCGGGAAAGGCCGTTGGAAAAACCGGGAAAATTTGTATCTTAACATCATAAAGGAGGCAGCATTATGGGTGAAAAAATAGAGTATTTTACCCGCAGCCAGATTGAAGATGAGCGGTGGGATGACTGGATCAAGGCCTCCCTGAACAGAAGGATGCAGGCAACATCCTGGTTTCTTGACAACTTCAGTCCCGGTTGGGGAGCCCTTGTTATGGATAACGGAAATGCGGTAATGCCTGTAACCCAAAATAGAAAATATGGCATTAGCTATCTCTTTCAACCCATTTTTGTCCAGCAGCTTGGCTTTTTCTATACCGATGACCATTATTCCCGGTTTCTGCCCGAATTCATAGAAAAGATAAACGTGAATTTCCGGTTTGCAGATATATCATTTAATGAGATGAATGACATTTCAACCACCGGGTATCAGTGTTCCACGTTGTACAATTACATTCTCAGGCTTGACCGGCCATATTCCCTGACGGCAGGAAGTTTCAAAAATAATACCAGGAGGAACGTTATAAAGGCGTCCAGGCTGGGAGTCAGGCTTACATCCCGATATTCAGCTTCTGAGATAATCCGGCTTTTCATACAGCACAACGGCAGGATGTATCCTAACATCAGGAAGCTGAACTACAGCAGGCTGGCGGATTCAATAGAACATTCAATTGCCAGGGGTATGCTGTGTATAAGAGCAGCTCGGGCGCGTAACGGCGACATCATTGCCGCTGCCTGTTTCCTTAAGGATTTTGACCGGCACCTGTTCTACTTTTCGGCAAATACGGCAGAAGGAAGAATGCAGGGAGCCATGTTTATGCTGATTGATAATTTTATCAGGGAAAATTCCGAACAGGAAATGCTACTCGATTTCAACGGCTCGATGAACCAGGGACATGCACGCTTTTACAAAGGTTTTGGCGCCCGGCGAACTGCCTATCAGCGATTGAAGATAAACAGGCTTATGTTCCCGGTTAATTATTTAATAATGTAATGAGCCTCTCCTTCCTGGTTTATGTAATTTAGTTTAAATTAAAAACCCGCGTCTTTTAGGCGCGGTAATGCCTTGGCGGGGGCTTTGCCCGAAAGGCATGTATTTTAGATGAAATAAATCCAGGTTACCCCATAAGGCTGCTGAAATCTATTTCGGCAGAATGGTCCACCTCTTTTGCCTTTCCTTTTTCGCACCTTAATGTTCTGGCAGGGAACTTTTTAAGCAGGGGATAATTGTGCGTGGCCATAATTATTGCCCTGCCGTTGTTCCTGATATCCAGCAGTACCTGAAGGATCTCTTCAGATGTTTCCGGGTCAAGATTGCCTGTAGGTTCATCGGCCAGTATAATTTCAGGATCATTGAGCAGGGCCCGTGCTATGGCTACTCTCTGCTGCTCACCACCTGAAAGCTGATGGGGCATTTTGTATCCTTTGTAGTTAAGGTCAACTTTTTCAAGGACTTCTATTATCCTGTCATTTATTTCCTTCCTGTTTTTCCATCCGGTGGCGCGCAGGACAAACGAGAGGTTATCGTATACATTGCGATCTCCAAGAAGCTGGAAATCCTGGAATATGATGCCAAGTTTTCTCCTGAGGTATGGGATATGTTTCTTTTTCAAGTTTCCCAGGTCATAGCCGGCAATGACAGCTTCACCCGACTGCAGGGGGAGTTCGGCAATAAGGGTCTTTATGATGCTGGTTTTCCCACTTCCCACCTTTCCGATAACATAGACAAATTCACCCCTTGTTATGCTAAAGGTAACATTCGAGAGAACAAGATTCTCGGCCTGGAAAATATTCACCTTGTTAACATCAATAATAAGGTCGAGTGACATACTGATATGATAAAAAAATGATTTTCGGGTATCCCGGAAAATAAAGAGCATTTCCGGCCGCATATCTATAATTCTGAAAGTCACCAATGTTCTGAAGCTTCCTTGCTGCTTTCTTACGATGGCTGGCTAAAATAGCTATTTTTTTGCGGGAAACTACAGAATAAACGTCAAAATTTTCAGTTATTGTTAATTAAAGGTTCTTTTTAAATGATGTGAATAATTTTATAATTATTTTTGGTCCGGGCTCATGTGATAAATCGACCATCATAAAATAGACTCTGAAAAAGTTGCCCGATTTTTTAATTTCACTAATATAGATTATATCGAATGATACGGATTGCCGGATACCATTTGCTGTCAGTTCTGCTTTTACTGATCTGTTTACAACCTGCAAGCGCACAGAAGTCTTTGTTCTACGATGATGATGATTCTTCCTACAGGCTTGCCATAGAGCTTTTTGAAAAAGAAAAATATGGTGCTGCCCAGCAACATTTTCAAAGGGCGATCAGGGATTTCGGTGAATCGAACACTCTTCTCAGAATAAATGCCGAATATTATTCAGCCCTTTGTGCCATCAAGCTTTTCAATGATGACGCCGAATACCTGATGACCAGATTTGTGGGTGATCATCCCGAAAGCATACACCGCAACGATGCACATTTTCATCTGGGCCAGCTTTTTTATCGTAAAAGGAATTACAGGAAATCGACCGACTGGCTGGAAGCAGTTAACCATGAACATCTGAAAAATGAAATCAGGGACGAATATTTCTTTATGCTCGGCTACAGTTATTTCATGAGGAACGAATATGACAGGGCATCAAGAGCTTTCTTTGTCATCAAGGACGGGCAATCCCACTATGCCGCACCGGCAACATATTATTACTCTCATATAGCATATACTGAAAACAATCTTGCAACCGCCCTGCGCGGCTTTGTCAGTCTCCGTGATGATGAGTCTTTTTCGGGACTTGTTCCCTATTACATTATCCAGATCTATTACCTCCAAAGAAGATATGACGATGTTATTGCCAATGGTCCCGGGCTGCTTGAAATTGCCGTTTCCAGAAGGGTGCCCGAAATTTCAAGGCTGATTGGCGAATCACACTACCGACGCCGCCAGTACCGGGAGGCTATTCCCTATCTTGAAAAATATATTGACAACACGGCAGGCATTTCCCGGGAGGAGCGCTATCAGCTTGGCTATTGTTACTATCATACCGGCCGGTATGAGGAGGCAATTGCAATGCTTGAAAGAGTTGGCGGGAGGGACGACATGTTAAGCCAGAATTCCAATTACCACCTGGCTGATTGCTACATAAAAACCGGCGACAAGCAGAAGGCACGAATGGCCTTTTCTGCTGCATCCCGTATGGATTTTGACAAGACCATACAGGAAGATGCTCTTTTCAATTATTCGCTTCTCACTTTTGAAATAGCCTATTCCCCGTTTAATGAGGCAATAAACGGATTCAACAATTTCATTGAGCTGTTTCCGGATTCCAGGCGAATAGATGAGGCTTACAACTATCTGGTCATGGCTTATATGAATACCCGCAATTATCGTGAAGCCCTTGCATCCATTGACAGGATAAGTGTTAAAACCAGTGAAATACGAAGGGCCCATCAGCGCGTTGCATATTTCAGGGCACTTGAACTATACAGCAACCTGCGTTTTGAAGATGCCATCAGGACATTTGATATTTCACTGGAAAATGCACAGTTCAATCCGGTAATTGCCGCACAATCACATTACTGGAAAGGAGAGGCTCATTTCAGGCTTAGCCGCTTTGATGAAGCTATCAGGAGTTATAACCGCTTTATCCTTTCACCCGGGGCATTTCAGCTTGAAGAATATAATATAGCCCATTATAACATGGGATACGCTTATTACAGGAGCAGGGATTTCGCAAATGCAATTTCCTGGTTCAGAAGATATGCCAATCAGACCAGGAACGCCCGGACCAGGATGGTGGCTGATGCCCTTAACAGGATAGGCGATTCCTATTTCATAATGAGCCAGTATCAGAATTCAGTAGAATTTTATGACCGGTCAATTAACAACGGTGCTTCTAACCGGGATTATGCGCTTTTTCAAAAAGCCATCGCGATGGGATTGATGAATAATGTTAACGGCAAGATCTCGGTGCTTGAGCAATTGCTTGCCGACCACCCTGCATCGACTCACCGCCTGGAGGCTCTCTTTGAGTTGGGGAATGCCCATATGGCCAACAGGGCACCAAACCGGGCCGTTACCTATTATACAATGGTAACAGAAGAGTATTCCGGCAGTTCATATGTCAGTCCCGCGCTTCTGCAGCTTGGACTGATTGAGTATAACCGCAACCGCAACAATGAGGCAATTACCTATTACAAGAGAGTGGCCGAAAATTATCCCGGAACACCGGAAGCAAGATCTGCTCTTGCAGGTTTGCGCAATATTTACCTGGACATGAACCAGGTTGACCAGTATGTACAATATACCCGCGGTCTTGGTGACTTTGCCAGTGTAACCATTTCAGAGCAGGATTCTCTGACTTATATGGCCGCTGAAAATTCTTATATGGCCGGCAACTGCCGGCAGGCCGTTGAGGGTTTCGCCCGCTATATCGATCAGTTCAGGAATGGAAGCTTCATATTAAATGCTCATTTTTATAAAGCTGAATGTCATCAAAGACTGGGTGAATTTGACAAGGCTCTGGAGTCTTACCGTTTTGTTACCGGAATGTTCCGCAATAGTTTTACCGAACAGGCACTTGTAAGCAAGGCCGCGATCAATTTCCAGGAAGGCAACTTCAAGGATGCCCTCAGTAATTACAAAGAGCTTGAAAATGTTGCAGAAACCGGTAATAATCTGCTTTCTGCAAGGATAGGTATAATGAGAAGCAGCAATATTCTTGGCAATCATGAAGGTACTATTGATGCTGCATCAAAAGTGCTGACCACAGATAACCTGCCGGCAGAAATTAACCGTGAAGCCCATTTCAACCTTGCCAAGGCATACAAGGTCACCGATCAGTTAGACAAGGCTATGAATGAATTCAGGATTGTTGCCAGGGAGGTAACAAGTGAGGAAGGAGCAGAATCAAAATACAGGATAGCCGAAATTTATTTTCTCCAGGGAAAGGCTGAGAGGTCTGAAGAAGAAGTTTATGAGCTTGTCTCCATGAATACACCTCATCAGTACTGGATGGCCAGATCATTCATTTTGCTTGCCGATATTTACGTGCAGCTTGGTGATGATTTTCAGGCAAGGCACACATTGCAAAGCATCCTGGATAACTATGATATTGCCGATGATGGTGTTATATCCGAGGCGAGAAAACGTCTTCAGGCTATCCACGCAAGGGAAGAGACAAACCCGGAAAGTGAGGATGATGTATTGGAAATCAGGTTAAGAAATCAATAAAACAGGCATAATCAATAAAGAGATAAAAATGAACCAGTTTGATAATATACCAGTAAGAATTCTGCTGCCAGTTCTCTCAGGAGTATTGTTATTGTTATTCTCACCGGGACTGAGTGCCCAGCAGGAAGATATTGATAAGGAAGTTGTCGTGGTACGGGCCTTCGAGCCTTCCGTTGCCGATGCTGCCAAAATCAACCTGCTGCCATCATTGACCGATACAATAAGTGTTACACCGGTATTCAGCTATTCCATATTGCCGATCCCCGTGGCCTCTGATTTCGAAGTTGAGACCATCACACCTGCCCGCATGAGTGCAGAGGCCGTCTCCAGGCTATACGGAAGTCATATAAAACTTGGCATTGGAAGCTATATGACCCCGTTCGCCGAGTTGAGCATCAATAATCTCCGCCACAACAAATTTTCCGGCGGAATGTACCTGAAGCACCATTCTTCGCAGGGCAGGCTGCAACTTGATAATAATGAAAAGGCATTTTCTCAGTTTGGTGATAATGAAATGCTTTTCTATGGTAAAAGAATGGGGCGCAGGAATGTTTTATCAGCACAGGCTGGACTCCAATCCAATAACTTCCATTTTTACGGATATGATATTACCCTTGATACAATTCCTGAAAAAGATGATATAAGGCAGAGGTTTATTACCGGTAATGCCGGTTTGAGCCTGAACTCCTCCCACCCCGATTCAAGTCACCTGAACTATGATCTTTCACTTGATTACAATTATTTCCAGGACAGGCTTGATGTGGCCGAACACGGTTTGAATTTCCGGGCGGGATTCAATAAGTTTTTAAGGAGCCAGATCCTAGGCCTCGACCTGGGAGTTGATTATTTTGATAATACCCTGGATCCTGACCATTCCAACATGATACTTGCTCTTAGTCCCTGGTTCAATAAAGCTGATGATGAATGGGAAATTTTTGCAGGATTTCATGGTTTCTACGACCAGTCCGGTGACGGAGGCAAATTATATTTTTATCCGAAAGCAAGCCTGCAATTCAGCATAATTCGCAATTATGTCATACCTTATATAGGTCTGGACGGCGGATTGCAGGTAAATAACCAGAAAAAGGTTGCTTTTGAAAACAGGTTCATCCTTCCGGGTCTCACGGTCAGAAATACCGACCGTTCAATGGATCTGTACGGCGGTGTAAAGGGTAATTTCACACGCAACATACCTTTCAATTTCCGTATGTCCTATGGTGTATACAATGATATGTACTTTTTTGTAAATGACAGTACAGGACTGATAGGTAATCAGTTTGATGTGGTATATGATGATATCGAGTTGCTTCATTTTACAGCAGAAGTTGGTGCAAATATTTCAGACCGTTTCAGCCTGATGGCAAGGGCAAATTTATATGACTATGGAATGAAAACTCAGGAGCACCCATGGCATAAACCTACAGTCGACCTGAACTTTTCGGCCAGATATAATATTGGAAATAAAATATTGCTTAATGCCGATGTTTTCTATATAGGTCAACGATTTGCCAGGGCACATGGTGTAGAAAATGATGAAGCGGTTGAGTTGCCCGGGATCACCGATATCAATCTTGGACTGGAATACAGGTACAACAGGCTGCTTTCCGGATTTTTACGCCTGAACAACCTTACCGGTAACAGATACTACAGATGGAACAATTATCCTGTTCAGGGTTTTACACTGATGGCCGGATTTACTTACTCTTTGTAGAAGGTTGACAATTTCTGCCTGTTTGTTAATTGTTGAAAAATAGGGTTTTTCACTGTATGAGATATTCAGCCTGCTTATCGTATTTTTCTTATATTTGTTAAATTTTAAAAAGATGCAAATGTTTTTACAGTAATTTATATTACTGTCAAGCCGGTAAGCAGTCAGGCAACGTAAATCAGTTAGCCTGTAAGTCTGAAATATGTTTGGGATAATTTTTTTATTAATATAATTCGAATGAATTCTGAAGAAATCAAAAAAAAGGAATACCTGGCCGATAGTATCCAGGTTCTTGAAGGCCTGGAAGCAGTAAGAAAGCGCCCCGCGATGTATATTGGCGATTTGGGTGTAAAAGGGTTACATCACCTGGTATATGAAGTAATTGATAATTCCATAGATGAGGCGATGGTCGGATATTGCAGGAATATCGACCTTGTTATAAATGAAGATGGTTCTGTTACTATTGCAGATGACGGAAGAGGAATCCCGGTCGATTTTCATGAAAAGGAAAAGAAATCTGCCCTTGAGGTCGTTATGACGGTATTGCATGCAGGTGGTAAATTTGACAAGGAATCCTACAAGGTTTCCGGCGGACTTCACGGAGTGGGTGTATCCTGTGTAAATGCACTTTCGTCGAAGCTGACCGTAGAGGTTCACCGGAAGGGTAAGGTTTATTACCAGGAATATTCGATTGGCAAACCCCTATCTGAAGTGCGTGAAATCGGAACAACAGGTAAAACAGGTACTATTGTTACATTCTATCCTGATAAAGATATTTTCCCCACCACCGATTTTCATTATGATATTCTCTCAAGCCGGCTCCGGGAACTGGCTTTTCTTAATAAAGGTATCAGGCTGAGTATTACGGATAAGCGGGA
Organism: Bacteroidales bacterium; assembly: GCA_007123885.1. GTDB lineage: Bacteria > Bacteroidota > Bacteroidia > Bacteroidales > PUMT01 > PXAP01. The sequence continues at coordinate 53,748 of SLGC01000207.1, forward strand.
TATTGAAGAAAACCCAAACGGGAATGGGGGCAGTGAAGAGCATGAAAATGTTTCATACCGCGGCGAATCTTATTATTCAGAGGAAGGACTCAAGGAGTTCGTAAAATTCCTGGATGTGACGCGTGACAGCATTATCGATGATGTGATATATATTGAAACAGAGAAAAATGATACTCCGGTTGAAATAGCCTTGCAATACAATACCTCTTTTTCTGAAAATGTGCATTCGTATGTGAATAATATTAATACCATTGAAGGAGGCACTCATTTATCCGGTTTTAGAAGAGGGCTTACCCGTACTCTTAAGAATTATGCGGAAAAATCGGGAATGCTCAGCAAGCTTAAGTTTGATATCAGCGGTGATGATTTCAGGGAAGGCCTGACGGCCATTGTATCTATCAAGGTACAGGAGCCGCAGTTCGAAGGACAGACAAAAACAAAACTTGGAAACTCTGAGGTAATGGGCGCTGTAGATCAGGCCGTCAGCTCGGTTCTGACTAATTACCTCGAAGAAAACCCTAAGGATGCCAAAAGTATAGTACAGAAAGTTGTGCTTGCTGCCACGGCCCGGCATGCCGCCCGGAAGGCAAGGGAACTGGTGCAGCGCAAAAACGTGCTTTCCGGATCCGGGCTCCCCGGCAAACTGGCCGATTGCTCCGAACGCGATCCTTCCTCCTGCGAAATATTCCTTGTCGAGGGTGACTCTGCCGGTGGAACGGCCAAGCAGGGAAGGGACAGGAACTTCCAGGCAATCCTGCCACTGAGGGGAAAAATTCTTAACGTTGAGAAGGCCATGCCCCACAAGATCTTCGATAATGAGGAGATAAAGAATATCTTTACCGCCCTTGGCGTAAGTATAGGGACTCCTGAAGATTCCAAGGAACTCAATCTCGAGAAACTAAGATATTTCAAGGTAGTGATAATGACCGATGCCGATGTGGACGGAAGCCATATCTCGACATTGATAATGACATTTTTCTTCCGGCATATGCTTGAGTTGATAAAAAACGGCCATCTCTATATAGCAACCCCTCCACTTTATCTGATAAGAAAAGGTAAACAGGAACGGTATTGCTGGTCTGAAGAAGAGAGAAAGCAGGCTGTGCTTGAGCTTGGGCAGGGATCAGAAAGCGGGATACATTTGCAGCGCTATAAAGGTCTGGGTGAAATGAATGCCGAGCAGCTCTGGGAGACTACCATGAACCCGGAAACAAGAAAGCTGAGACAGGTAACCATAGAAAATGCTGCCGAGGCTGATCATATTTTTGCAATGCTGATGGGGGACGAGGTCCCCCCAAGGAGGGAATTCATTGAAAAGCATGCAAAATATGCAAACATTGATGTCTGATCATCATGATTTTTCTCTTTAATTTTAAAGTGAAAAATCCCGGCTGCTGACCGGGATTTTTCTTGGTGGTGCGCCGTGCATGTGCATGGCAGATAACCAGGTGGCGAAAGTCCACTAATTGGGTTGTGTTATATTGAGGACTCTTTGAGGTTTTGTTTTAATATATGTATTTTTGAAAGATGTTAAGATTCAGCGTTTTTTTAGTCGCTATATCCTTTATTTTATCCGGCAGCATACCGGCAGGCAATCCTTTAAATGCCATTGAATTCACTGGCACTGATAAAGTTTTGCCCTGCACGGACAGTTCTCTCAAATCCCTCAATGAAGTCCCCTCTCTTTGCAGTGATGATGAGATCTCACCCTATTCTGCCCGGCTTTTAAGTCATTATATAACATATGCCTCTGTAACCGGAAATGAAAATCAGGCAGGGATCTTCATTTCAAATGTGGCCAGACAAAAAGGGTTCCATGTTGAGATACTGACAGATCAGCCGGGAAGCTTTAATTTTACTGCCTCGCTCTATCCGCTTGATAAGAAAAAGCCGAATGTTATATTTTTGAATCATATTGATGTTGTCCCGGCTTCCAGTGAACCGGGAATTGAATATACCTATCCTCCTTTTTCAGGAACAATTGCAGAGGGGAAGATCTGGGGAAGGGGCGCAATTGACAACAAGGGCATGGCAGTTATGCAACTGCTGGGACTTGAATATTTTCTTGATGTGGCTGCTGAAATTGATCTTCCATTCAATGTTACCATGCTCTCCGTATCGGGCGAGGAAACGGGGGGATATACCGGAGCAAAAATCATGGTTGATGAATTTCTCGATTATCTTAACCCGGTTGCGGTTTATGGGGAAGGGGGCTCGGGGATTCCCGGAATAATCAGAAGAGAACCTGATAGAAAGCTTTTCGGTATTTCAACCACCTTTAAAAGAAGTCTCTGGCTCGAGCTGACGCTTAAAAACAACACCTCCGGACATGGGGCCGTACCTCCTCCCGACTATGTCGTAAAAGAAAAAGTCCAGGCCCTTAGCCGGCTGCTTAATGAGACAAGAAGGATTTCATTTTGTGCCACAAGCAGGAACATGTTCAGGGAACTTGGAAAGATAGAGGGTGGTGCAAGGGGAATGGCTCTCAGGAATCTCAGGCTTTTCAGGCCTTTTGTTATCCGTTCCATCAAGCAGGAGAATATAGTAAAATCCCTGCTTACCAACACGATAACGATAACATCAATCAACAGTCCCATGGCTGCTGCAAACCAGATACCGCAGGAAATTGTTTCCGTGCTGGATTGCCGGCTGCTACCTGAAACAACCACGGAAGATTTCTTAGAACATATTCATGATATCCTTGCCAATGATCTGATAAGCATCAGGGTTATACACGAAAAAAACATAATACCACCGACAGTGATCGATGCCTGGTACTATTACATGAGGGAAGCTCTTCAAATGGTTTATCCCGGTGCCGGTGTTATTCCCATTATTGCACCTGCATCAAATGACAATAACTATTTCAGGGAACATGGAATTCCCACTTACGGAATTATGCCGGTTTTTATTCCTGTTCATCTTCTCGAGACGATACATAATGTTGACGAGAGAATACCGGTAGAAGCACTTGAACAAGGAAAAGCGGTTTACAGGGAACTGATCCGTATTATTATTGAATCCAAAATTGATCAGTCCGCAATTTAATTCTTAAATCAAGTATTATGGGGGTGACAGGTTTTTTGTCAGGAATTGCTGCCCGTGCATACGCACCACGTATTGCTCAGTGGGACAAGAATTCCCTTGAACTGCAAGATAAAGAATTCAGGAAGCTTTTAAAAAAAGGAATGGATACCGCCTTTGGCAGGGATCATTCCTTCAGCAAAATATCATCTTACGAGGATTTTAAGAAAAATGTACCGGTAAGGGATTATGAAGCCCTGAGGGATTATATCGGACGCGTAAGGCTCGGGGACAGGGATATTCTCTGGCCTGGGCGGCCACTATATTTTGCCGTAACCTCGGGAACAACCTCAGGGGGGAAATTCATCCCCATTACCAGGGACTCGATGCCAAATCATATCAATTCGACCAGGCTTGCCCTGCTGAATTATGTCAATAAAACAGGTAATACAAGTTTTCTTGAAGGAAAATATTTATTCCTTTCCGGAAGTCCGGAACTTGGAAATGAAAACGGTATACCCTCCGGACGACTGTCAGGCATAGTAAATCATCATGTTCCCGCCTACCTGAAATGGAGGCAGCTGCCTTCCGGCAAAACAAACCGGATAGCTGACTGGGAAAAGAAGATAGATGCCATAATTGATGAAACAATCAACCAGGATATGAGCCTGATAAGCGGTATCCCTCCATGGGTGAGGATGTATTTTGACCGGTTGCTCGAACGTTCCGGAAAATCCTGCATAGTTGAGCTTTTTCCGCGGTTTTCTCTTTTTATTCACGGGGGTGTTAATTTTCAGCCCTATGAACCAAAATTCAACAAACTGGTAGGAAGGGATATTGATAAACTGGAATTATTCCCTGCTTCAGAGGGTTTTATCGGTTTCCAGGACAGGTTCCCTGACGAAGGATTGCTGCTTATACCTGATTCAGGCATATTTTACGAATTTATACCAATGAAGGATTTTCTCGAAGGAAGCAGGGAGCGCGTTTCTCTTGCAGGAGTGGAGACGGGGGTAAACTATCTGATGATACTCAATACCAACGCTGGATTGTGGGGCTATAACATTGGCGATACCGTCAGGTTCATTTCGAAGGATCCATACCGGTTCAGTGTTACCGGCAGGGTAAACCATTTTATATCCGCCTTTGGCGAGCATGTTATAGCCGAGGAGGTTGAGATGGCCTTAAGCGAAACCTGCAAAAAAACCGGTTCGCGGGTTGCCGAATTTACAATTGCCCCTCTGGTGGATAATCCTGACGGGAAATCATGCCATGAATGGTTCATTGAATTTACCGAACCTCCTGTCTCACTGGAAGATTTCAGGAGGGAGCTGGACAGGCAGCTATGTCTCAGGAATTCATATTACAATGATCTTATCAGTGGCAAGATCATCCAGCCTCTTATTATCAGGTATTTGCCGAAAGACAGTTTTTCGAAGTACATGAATTCAATAGGCAAACTTGGCGGTCAAAACAAGATGCCTCATCTCAAAAATGACAGGGATATTGCAGAAGTGTTGATTACCGGGTATTTAAAGCCGGAATAATCATGCCTGAATAAAGTATCAGTCCGCCTGCACATCCGGTTTAACGAATTTTTTTCAACACCCACAACTCTATTTTTTCCTGGGCCCTGATCATGTTTATCCAGTTTTTGGACCGGCCTGCCCTCTCCGTTACATTACGGTTGATCCTTTCCTTAATCCTGAAGTCCCCGCGAACTGCACATTCATCCTCAATTGGATGAGTTTTGCTTATTCCTGCTTCAAGGGCGAAGGTTGAAAAAATTATTACCAGCACCGAACCCGGAATTAATATTCTTCCAGCTTCATCAAAGAAGTTTTTGAAAAAACCTTCTTTGTAATAAATACCCCTGTCTGTAATGCCTGCCCACATGCCGGGAATCCAGGGAGGATTGAAAACAGCCAGCTGGCGCACTTCCTTTAATGACCCGAAAAAAGAGGAATGTTCGATAGTGATACGGGCACCGGGATCGAACCTTTTACCTTCAAGCAGCATGCTGTAAACCGCATTCGGATTTATATCGGTAGCATGAATTCTTCCTATGCCGTGCCTGGCCATCATAAAACTAAGGATGCCGCAACCGGTCCCTATATCCACAGCGCTTTCAAAACGATTGTTTTCTCTGCCCAGCCACTGGTCGAACAGGATCAGATGCTCGTGTCGCGTAGGGAAATAGACTCCATAGAAGGGATGAAGTTTGTAAGGCAGTACCGGATATTGTATACCGTTCATGTACCACTGCCATGCGCCATTCATTCCAAGGAGGTCAGGCAGGGTAATTAAGAAATGTGGAGTGTCAGGGTAAAATTCCATTAGCCATGGAATCGCGGGCGCTCTGTCAAGATCTATCCTGTGGTCCCTGACAGGTACCAGGATTTTTTTTGTCAGTCGCCCTGTCATCTCTTTGGCTATCCTGGAAGATAAGTAATCATGAACAGGATATTCTTTCAAAGTTCTTTTTTTGAGCCAGGAATAGAATGCCAGGGCTGTGGGATAGCTTCCGTGCACCACTATCTCCCGGTTTTCTATTTCTTTAAGGAATCTGCGATAATTCTTGCCTCCGGTAAATACCGGGAGGTCATCATTAAAATTGGATATTCCTGGCTTAATCAGGCTTGTTGCCGGAATTTCTCCTGTTTGTCCTGATGCTTCTATGTAATTAGATGAATTTTTCATGACAAGTCGAAGTTATCAGGATGGTTGTGCGAAGAGCGCACTGAATTATGACCGGCCCTTATCCTCCGGGGATTATAACAGATCGTCTGTTTCCAGTGTGCCGCTGAATACCTTTTTTACCGGCCCGGTCAGCCAGACATTTGTAAAGGATGTTTCACCTGTTTTTGTAAAACTTACCTGAAGCGGACCTCCCGTTGTTTCTATTTTCAGGCTGTCCCGGCCATTTCCTGTTTGGATTGCGGTGCAAATTGCTGCTGCAACCGACCCTGTGCCGCAAGCAAGGGTCTCGGCCTCCACACCCCGTTCATAGGTCCTTATCAATATGGTGTTATCATCTGAAATTTCTACGAAATTGACATTTATTCCGGATTCCCGGTATCTTTCGCTGTACCTTATTTCTCTTCCCGCACCGGCAACATCTGTCTTATCAAGATTGTGCGTGAACAATACATAATGAGGCGATCCGGTATCCAGAACGTATGCATCACCATCCCTCTCCACTCCTGTCACATCCTGCATTTTTATATGAACATACCCGTTATCAATAATGGCTTCATGAGGACCATCGATACCGGAAAAACTGGCAGTATCGTCAATCAGCCCGATCTCCCTGGCAAAATGGACAATACAGCGGCCCCCATTACCGCACATACTGCCTTCCTTTCCATCAGAGTTGAAATATCGCATGTGGAAAGCAAATCCCTGCCTCTCTTCCAGCAACATAAGTCCGTCTGCACCCACACCATAATTCCTGTCACATAACCGTTTTACAAGCAGCTGGTTTGTAAAGGGAAATTTTCCTTTACGGTTATCAGCTACAACGAAATCATTGCCATTGCCGTGATATTTATAAAATGAGAAGCGCATGTGCTGTTTTTTATGATTTTATACAGGTTTTTAAATATATTTAACCAGACGCAATGACATATTACTTGCATAAGGCATTATTTTTGTAAATAATGCAGTGCATTTATCCGATAAATACCATGCACCCGGCAAAAATAAGAAAACAATTGGAAACAGTTATTGTTAACAAAGTATAACACCCGGGCCTTTAAAATTTGGATAGTATTATAAGACTGTAATATTTAAAAACAATTTATTATGAGACTGAAAGATATACTTGTTTATTTTCTGGTAGCAATAGTTGCGGGGCTTGTCGCGGTTTACGCCTATTCACGGATCGTCCCCCCTTCTGTTCATGAGATCACCCTCAGGGAAAACAGCCCCGCCTGGTTCACCAGTCTGCCGGATGATTTCGATGCCGACCAGTTCGATTTCACATATGCAGCCGAGAAGACAATTCACGGTGTGGTCCATGTTACCAGTATGCGCCAGCGTCAGCGCCAGATGGATATGTTCGAATGGTTCTTTGGCCCGAGAGGAGGGGAGCAAAGGGAACCGGAAGCCGTACCCGGGATAGGATCGGGAGTTATTGTTTCGGGCGACGGGTATATTGTGACCAACAATCATGTTATAGAGGATGCAGCCACTATTGAGGTGGCCCTTAATGACGGACGTACCTATGATGCCGAAGTTGTGGGAACCTATGCCGCTTCCGACCTTGCTCTTCTTAAGATCAACGAGACGGGGCTTCGTTATATCGAGTTCGGAGATTCCGATGCCCTCAGGGTAGGACAATGGGTCCTTGCAGTGGGTAATCCCATGAACCTGGCATCAACCGTTACCGCCGGTATTGTAAGTGCTAAAGGCCGGGGACTGGGTGTTCTTCCGCAGGAATTTGCAATCGAATCGTTTATACAGACAGATGCCGCGGTTAACCGTGGTAACAGCGGAGGGGCTCTGGTGAACCTGAAAGGAGAACTGGTAGGCATACCCACCCTTATCCTTTCACCCACAGGAGCCCATGCCGGTAATGCCTTTGCAATTCCTTCCAGTATTGTAAGGAAGGTGGTTGAGGACCTTATTGAATTTGGCGAGGTGCAGCGTGCTGTTCTCGGCGTGCGGATTCAGGGAGTGACATCGGAAATTGCACGTGAACAGGGACTGGACAGGATTGAAGGTGTATATGTGGCTGAAGCAATGGAGAAAGGCGCCGCCGAGGCTGCCGGTATCCGGGAAGGTGATGTAATTATTAGTGTGGATGGAGTGAAGGTTAACACAGCACCCGAATTGCAGGAGCAGATTGCAAGATACCGTCCCGGCGATCAGGTGAATGTCGTAGTTTTGAGAAACGGCCGTACACGCCAGATTACTGCCACTCTCAGGAATGTAGAGGGAAGAGAGGAACTGGTTAAGCCGCAGGAAGCTTTCCTCGGAGCAACTTTAAGGGAAGTTCCCGAAGATTTGAAGAAGGAGCTGAATATAGATCACGGAGTCCAGATAACAAATGTCGGGCCGGGCCCCTTCAGGTCGCAGAGGATCAGGGAGAATTTCATAATACTTTCGATAAATAACCAGCCAGTCAGTAAGCCGACCGATGTAAGGGATATTCTTGAAGGATATCAAGGGGGTGTCTATATAGAAGGAATTTATCCTGATGGAACTGTAAGCTATTATGCATTCGGCATAAATTAATCATTATTACATACTCCTGTATCCCCCGGAAAGTGCCGGGGGATTTTTTTTTGCAGTTACAGATGCAAATCAATACATTTGCGTTTGCTGTCGCCCATCATTGGCAGGCAGTATCATTTATCAGAACCAAACTTTGGTCAACCCGAAACCTGAACTAAATGAAAATATTCAAGACCTTAACAATAACAGCTTCCTGCTTCCTGCTATTACTGTCCTGCAGTGATAATCCCGGCTCTTTTGCACCGCCCGACCGTTTTATAACTGTCACTGACAGCTCGGAACAAAAAGAGTACCTTGAAGCACTTCTTAGCTGGCTGCCTCCTGACATTCCCGCCAATGGCAGGCTATCCTTTCTGGATGAAACATTTATTGACTGGCTTGAACGGACCGGAGAACTGCCGCCTGATTTCAGTACATTGCCTTCAATTCCCTTTCTGCCCGATCCTCTTATAATGGATGAAGGAGGAATGAATATTCCGGTTACTAATATGGATCAATGGAAGAAACAGCGTGAATGGATGAAACGGCATCTGGAGTATTATATTACGGGAACCAGTCCCCCTCCACCTGATAACATGCAGGTGAACATACTGGAAGAAAGAATGGACGGTGAGATCCGGATACAATTGGTTGAATTGAGGTTCGGCCCGGATCACCGGGCCAGGCTAACCGTTGAGCTTATGATCCCTCCGGGTGAAGGGCCTTTCCCTGTTTTCCTGACTATGTGGAATCATCGCCAGTGGGCCCGGCTTGCAGTCCGCCGCGGATACATAGGCTGTATCTACGCAGGTGCCGACGCAAAAGATGATACCGAAGAGTATTCAGAGATCTGGGCGGGCCGGTACGATTTTACCAGGTTAATGAGAAGGGCCTGGGGTGCCTCCCGTGCCATTGACTATCTTTATACCCTTGGCTTTGTTGACAGGGAAAAGATCGGGATTACCGGACACTCACGGAACGGCAAGCTTGCCCTTATGGCGGCAGCCTTCGACGAACGTATAACAGCCTGCATTCCCAGCAGCGGCTGTACGGGCGCCGAGGTACCATGGAGATATACGGCACATAAATTCCATATCGAGGATATTGCTTTTCTGTCTGCCGTAAGGCCCTCATGGCTTCATCCCAGGCTCAGGTTTTTTACGGGGCGGGAGCATAAGCTTCCTGTCGACCAGAATCATTTTATGGCTCTTATAGCACCCCGGGGACTAATGCTGAGTACGGCACTTACAGAAAAATACAGCAGTTATTGGGCAAAAGAACAGGTATTTCATGCCAGCCGTAAAGTTTATGATTTCCTGGGTTCCCCCGACAATATTGCGATCCGCTCCCGGCACGGCCTTCATGGCATCGCTGCCCGCGATACGGAAGACCATCTTGATTTTTTTGATTTTATTTTCGGGCACAACAGTCAGAAACCGGAAAGCAGGGAGTATTTTCAGTATACTTTTGATGAGTGGCTGGAACTAAGCGGCGAGAATGTCGATCCGGGGGATTTTGGAGATGCCGTTTCCTGTATTAAAGATATCAGGACTTTGGCGGATTGGGAAATAAAAAAGGAAGAAGTTAAAAGCCGGCTGGAATGGATACTTGGAGATGAACCATCTCCTGTCACAAACCCCGGTATCCGAACTATACGAAGCGGGGGGCGGGGTGAAGAGGGTGTCGGAACTTTTCTGACCCGGCCATCTGCCAATTCGCGTATGGGCCTTATGACTTTTGGGTTCTACGATCAGATTTTCGGTTATCTCTACTTCCCCGTTGACGATCAGGGAGGACCTGTAAACAATAATCTGCCTGCTGTAATATACCTTCATGAATATGATTATTCCAAAGGATTCAGCCCCTACAATCCGGCAGATGATATGATCCTGTCCATGGTGGATCTTGGTTATGCAGTATTTGCCTTTGACATGATAGGCTTTGGCAACCGTATAGAGGAGGGCACAAGATTTTACCACAGGCATCCAAACTGGTCAAGGATGGGGAAGATTGTAAGCGATACCAGGGCGGCAGTTGAGGTGCTGGTTAATATTGATGGAATTGACAGTGAACGGATTTTTATTTCAGGATATTCACTTGGCGCCACTGCAGGGCTTTTTACCGCTGCACTTGAAGAAAGAGTTGCAGGAGTGGTTTCGGTTGCCGGCTTCACGCCTATGCGTGCAGATCCGTCCGGGAACGGCACCGAAGGTATAATGGCTTACTCTCATCTTCACGGATTGATGCCCAGGCTTGGGTTTTTTGCCGGGAACGAGGAGCATATACCGGTTGATTTCAATGAGATACTTTCAGTTATCGCTCCAAGACCGGTACTGGTGATTGCGCCGGAGCTTGACAGGGATGCGCATCATGAAGGAGTTAAACTGGCCCTGGAGGAGGCAGGGAGGATCTACAGCCTGTATGGCAACAAGGATAACCTGGGATCTTTTTACCCATATGATTACAGCAGGTTTTCCCCTGATATGCGAATGGAGATGTATGACTGGCTGGAGGACAGATTGAGGGACTGATCAGGATATATACCGGTTCCTTGTAAATGGATATTTTACAGAATCAGATGTACAGGTTTTTCGATTTTTTTCCCAGATATGATGATATTCAATGAAAAGTACATTAAATTGCAACCAATTTTATTTTCCTTCGTAATTTCGAAGATATTAGGGACTGCAGGGTGAAAAGGTTCTGTCAAATTTTCCATGTGTAATAAACAAAGGCAGGAGATATGCACCATCATACCTCTTTTAACATTTATTGAAGCTTGAACTTGCCGGGTTTGGGTTGATATTATTGATTAAAAAACTTACATTTGTTTTTTATTTAAAAAATAAGATGAGACAGCTAAAGATCACCAAATCAATCACAAACAGGGAGAGTGCATCACTGGATAAGTATCTTCAGGAGATCGGCCGTGAGGAGCTTATTACCATTGAGGAAGAAGTTGACCTTGCACAAAGGATCCAGAATGGTGACAAGACAGCACTTGAAAAGCTTACACGGGCAAATCTTCGTTTTGTAGTATCCGTGGCAAAACAGTACCAGAACCAGGGACTCAGTCTCCCCGACCTTATTAATGAAGGCAATCTGGGCCTTATAAAGGCTGCCGAGAAATTTGACGTTACCCGGGGTTTCAAGTTCATATCCTATGCGGTATGGTGGATTAGACAATCCATACTGCAGGCTCTGGCCGAGCAATCGCGTATTGTGAGACTCCCGCTTAACCAGGTCGGATCATTGAACAAAATAAACAAAGCCTTTTCAAGATTCGAACAGGAATTTGAGCGCACACCTTCACCGGAAGAACTTGCAAATATCCTTGAGTTGCCAAAGGAAAAGATAAATGACACACTCAGGGTTTCAGGAAGGCATGTTTCGGTGGATGCACCTTTTGCAGACGGAGAGGAGAATTCGCTGCTCGATGTGCTCATCAATGATGATTCGCCCAATGCAGACAAGACCTTGCTGAACGAATCGCTCGGAAAAGAGATTGAACGTTCCCTGGCCACCCTCACGGAGCGTGAAAGGGATATAGTACGTTATTTTTTCGGGATCGGTGTACAGGACATGACCCTTGAAGAAATAGGTGGCCGTCTTGGACTGACCCGGGAAAGGGTAAGGCAGATAAAGGAAAAAGCCATCCGTCGGTTAAGACATACATCCAGAAGCAAATTCCTTAAAAGTTATCTTGGGTGATCAGGCAGTCAAAATAAAGGAGTTTACCAGGCATAGCGGAATAGAGATCCGCTTTTTTTTACTCTTCAACTTCCATGGGAACCATTTTAAAGGGTATTTTCAGGATAGATGCGTAATCTTCTCCTGATTCCTCCATTTCAATATCGTCTTTTTCATAATACCAGTGGATAAGTATGGGATTCCCGCTGGTATGATATGCCTCCAGCGTTTTAAAAATGCCGAAAAGGTATCTTGAAGTACTGGTATTGAAATACTCCAGGTTAATGTGCAGGTCTGTAACAGTATTCCGCCCGGTTTTAATATATTCCTCAATCCATTTGAGAATTGGTTCATAAAATCTGATGGTATCCTCTGGTATGGAACGACCTTCGAATCGGAGTTGTCTTTTATCAGGATCCAGGTTTACTGACGGGGTTTTTATTCCGGCCTTGATAATAAGATTTTCCATTTTTTTGATTAATAATTACAATGATATACTAAACTACAAATTTATTTTAATAAAAAAAATTTTCGATGATTAATCGTTCGGATTGAAAGATAATAATTTCATGTATACGGTAGTTAAATTTATCATTTTACCGGTTGATTTTTGTAGAGTTTTTCAAGTTCCTTCAATTCATCCCTGTAGCGTGCAGCACTCAAAAAATCCAGTTCTGAGGCTGATTTTTCCATCAGAGACCTGGTTTTTTCGATGGCCTTTTTAAGAGCATCCTTTCCCATATACCTTATAACCGGATCGGCAGCAACATTCAGATCTTCCTTTCCGGCATATCTGCGGCCCGGTTGCAGGGGAGAACGTCTGCTCTTTTTGATCTGGGCCGGTGTGATATTGTTTTCAATATTGTAGGCAAGTTGCTTTTCCCTGCGCCTTGTTGTTTCATCTATACTCTGTTTCATTGAACCGGTAATAGTATCGGCATACATTATGACCATCCCATTGATATTTCTGGCCGCCCTTCCCGCGGTCTGAGTGAGGGATCTTGCTGATCTGAGGAAACCTTCCTTGTCCGCATCAAGAATCACAACAAGGGATACTTCCGGCAAATCCAGACCTTCCCTCAGGAGGTTTACACCTATGAGCACATCAAAATCGCCTTCTCTTAAACCTTCCATTATTTCAACCCTTTCAAGAGTTTCAATATCCGAATGAATGTACCTGCATCTTATGTCCATTCCTGTAAGATATTTTGTAAGCTCTTCGGCCATACGCTTCGTCAGGGTTGTTACCAGGACCCTTTCGTTTACCGAGGTTCTTTTGCTGACCTCGCCGATAAGGTCGTCGATCTGGTTTTTGCTTGGGCGTACCTCGATCCTTGGTTCAGGCAGGCCGGTTGGCCTGATTACCTGTTCGACAATTACACCTTCGCATTTTTCCAGCTCATAATCGCCTGGAGTCGCACTTACAAAAATTTTCTGTCCGGTAAGCATCTCGAATTCCTCAAATTTCAGCGGCCGGTTATCCATGGCCGCAGGAAGACGAAAGCCAAAATCAACAAGTGTTTTTTTCCTCGAATAATCACCTCCGTGCATTGCCCTGATTTGCGGCAGGGTAACATGACTCTCGTCAATCACTGCAATAAAATCATCCGGAAAATAATCAAGCAGGCAGAAGGGTCTGGTACCCGGAAGCCGTCCGTCAAAATACCTGGAATAGTTTTCTATACCGGAACAGTATCCCAGCTCTTTTATCATCTCAAGGTCGTACTCAACTTTCTGCTGCAATCTCCGGGCTTCCTGTTTCAGGCCCCTGTCATTGAAGAACGCAATCTGTTCAACAAGATCATCCTGGATATCCCTTACAGCCTGGTTCATCCTTTCGCGGGTTGTAACAAAAATATTGGCAGGATAAATAACCGCCTGATCCATTTGATCCGTCACCCTGCCGGTAAGCGGATCAATGGTGCTGATCTCCTCAATCTCATCTCCCCAGAAAATAATCCGGTATGCAAAATCACCATATGCAAGGAAAATATCAACCGTATCTCCCTTAACCCGGAAATTACCATGCCGGAATTCTGTTTCACTGCGTGAATAGAGGCTGTCCACCAGCCTCCTGAGTAGCTGATTGCGGCCGATCACCTGATTTTTTTCGAGTCTGATCGTGTTGCTGTGAAAATCTTCCGGATTACCTATACCGTAAAGGCAGGAAACAGATGAAACCACAATTACATCACGTCTGCCCGAAAGCAGTGACGATGTGGTGCTGAGCCTGAGTTTTTCAATTTCTTCATTGATTGAAAGATCTTTTTCAATATAGGTGTCGGTGACAGGAAGATATGCTTCAGGCTGGTAATAGTCATAATAGGATACAAAATATTCCACTGCATTATCCGGAAAAAATTCCCGGAATTCGCTGTAAAGCTGGGCTGCCAGAGTTTTATTGTGGCTAAGCACCAGTGCGGGACGCTGAACCTTTTCAATTACATTTGCTATTGTAAAGGTTTTTCCCGAACCTGTTACCCCCAGCAGGGTCTGGAATTCACTGCCCAGCCTGAGGCCCTGCTCCAGTTGTTTTATGGCCCCGGGCTGATCTCCCGTAGGAACAAAATCTGAAATTATCCTGAAATCCATTATAATTAGCTGGTAAAAGAATGCAAAATTAAGAAATTGCTTTCATAATTTATTAAGGAACAGTATTTCTAAAATTCCGGAATACCCTGTCCCATCGGTTAGTTAAACAGTCCAATAGTTTTTATATTGCCCCGCACAGGTAAGTTTTCGGCAGGTCCTTCTGCGTTCATGCCATGTAATAACAGCCGCCCCGGTGTTTATTTAAGAAGCCTTGTATTTTGGAATTTGTTTGAGAGGGGCTGTCGGCAAATTTTATTTCCGTATTTTTATCCATATTGTTAAGTTTTGGCTGTCAAACAATTTAATAACTATACTTTATGCGAATGAAACTTTCAACTATTATCCTTTTAATTCTGCTTATTCCCGGACCGTTGTTCACCCAGGCCCTGAACAATTCGAAATTCCTGGGATACCGTGGAATATGGTTTACACTGGGCCAGACTGAACGTATGATGGCAGCCGGATACAGTGGCAGTTACGGAGATAAATATTCGGGGGGCCTGTCGTTTGCCTGGAGTCATACTATTGCTCCAATGGCCATATATGCACCTGAAGTTGACAAGACATTTTTTGTATATGGAGGTACTACTGAAGCCGATGATAACTATCTGCTTGTAATGGCTTCATATTATGACCATAAACGGCATATGGTGCCCAGGCCAACCATAGTCAGAGATCAGCGCGGCATAGATGATCCTCATGATAATCCAAGCATCACCATTGATGATGAGGGGTATATATGGGTGTTTATTGCAGGAAGGGGGAGGAGAAGGCCCGGCCAGATTTTCAGGGCGGTTGAGCCATATTCAGTAGATAAATTTGAGAAGATAATTTCCCGCGAACAGACATATTCCCATATCTGGCATGTGCCGGGAAATGGGTTCATGCATCTCCTTACCCTCTATACTGCAGGCCGGGAACTGTACTGGGAAACCAGCTCTGATGGCAGCGACTGGACCCCTGAACCAGCCAGGGATTTGCAGAAACTTGCCGGTTTCGGCGGTCATTACCAGGTTACCAGGCTGGATACCCTGAACAATCGTACAGCTTCTGCATTCAATTATCATCCCGGAGGAAATGTAGACCTGAGGACCAACATCTATTATGTTGAAACGGATGACTTTGGCCGGACATGGAGGACAGCTGACGGCCGTGAATTATCGGTGCCGCTCGACAACCGTGATAATCCTGCCCTGGTTGTTGATTATGAAGCCGAGGGCCGACTTGCCTATATAACAAAACTGCTGTTTGATGGTGATGGAAATCCTGTAATCTCTGCTGTTACCAGTGGTGGATATATGCCCGGACCGGAAAATGATCCAAGGATATGGGAGATCATTCACTGGACCGGCATTGAATGGGAAAGGCGGGAGGTAACCCGTTCAGACCATAATTATGATATGGGAAGCCTCTATATAGACGGGGACAAATGGAGCCTGATCGGCCCTGCATTGCCCGGTCCCCAACCCTGGCATACCGGCGGTGAAGTGGGACTCTGGGTTTCTGAAGACAGTGGCCGGACCTGGAGACTTGAACGGCAGGTTACTGCCGACAGTCCCCTGAATCACAGCTATGTCAGGAGACCCCCTAACCCTTCCGATCCATTTTTTGGTATATGGGCAGATGCCAATTCTTCGGAGTTTTCAATATCCAGGCTGTTTTTTACAAACTCCACCGGTGACCGTGTATATATGTTGCCCTATACTATGAAGAGTGATTTTGAGGAGCCTGTGCAGCTATATCCGAATCCCGCGGAGCCCTGAGGATACCTGAAAACGGAACCCTGATGATACCTGATCGTAAAACCCTGGGAATATCCCCGGAATCCTGAGAATATCTAATATGCTTTTGCAAAAACCACTCTTTGTGCCGAGGGTTTTCCGGTTACCATGCATTTACCCTTTTCTTTTTCACCATCAAGGGGAATACAACGGATGGTAGCCCTGGTATCGGCAGTGATTTTTTCTTCGGTTTCGCTTGTACCGTCCCAGTGAGCAAGCACAAATCCGGGGTTGTTTTCTATCAGGTCCCTGAACTCCTGGTAACTGTTTGCCCGGGTGGTATTTTTTTCCCTGAAATCAAATGCCTTGCGGTATATATTATCCTGTATTTCATCGAGCAGGTTCTTTACCGTTTCCACGATATTTCCGGCCGGAAAGGACCTTTTTTCCAGGGTATCCCTTCTTACCACTTCCACAGTTCCGTTTTCTATATCCCTGGGCCCCAGGGCGAGCCTGACGGGGACACCTTTCAATTCATATTCATTGAATTTCCATCCCGGTTTATAGGTATCGCGATCATCAAATTTCACGGTAATGCCAGCAGCAGAAAGCTGTTGGCGGATATCGCCTGCTCTGGTTGCTATTACTTCAAGCTCTTCCCTTTTTTTATAAATCGGGATGATAACAACCTGCAGGGGTGCCAGTTTTGGGGGCAGTACCAGTCCGCTATCATCAGAATGGGCCATGACCAGAGCGCCCATAAGCCTGGTTGAAACTCCCCATGAGGTAGCCCAGACATATTCCAGTTTGCCCTGTTTATCAAGAAACTTAACATCGAATGCCTTTGCAAAATTCTGACCAAGAAAATGGGAAGTGCCCGATTGCAGTGCTTTGCCATCCTGCATGAGGGCTTCTATTGAGTAAGTGTCAACAGCACCGGCGAAACGTTCGGTTTCAGTTTTGGTTCCCTTTATAACAGGCATCGCCATCCAGTCCCTGGCAAATACGGAGTATACATCAAGCATTTTCAAGGTCTCTTCAATTGCTTCTTCTTTTGTTGCATGAGCGGTATGACCTTCCTGCCATAGAAACTCGGCAGTCCTGAGAAACAGCCTTGTGCGCATTTCCCAGCGGACAACATTTGCCCACTGATTGATCAGCAGTGGCAGATCCCTGTAGGACTGTATCCAGTTTTTATAGGTATTCCAGATAATTGTTTCTGATGTCGGCCTTATTACCAGCTCCTCCTCCAGCTTTGCTGTTTCATCCACTACTATGCCCCTGCCGTCCGGTGAATTCTTAAGCCGGTAATGGGTGACCACAGCACATTCCTTGGCAAAACCCTCAACGTGATCGGCTTCCCTGCTTAAAAATGATTTTGGTATGAAAAGGGGGAAATATGCATTTGAATGTCCTGTATCTTTAAACATTTTATCCAGAACAGATTGCATCTTTTCCCATATCGCATATCCGTAAGGTTTAATGACCATACACCCGCGTACAGACGAATTCTCTGCCAGATCTGCCTTGATCACCAGGTCGTTATACCATTGGGAATAATTTTCATTTTTACTGGTTAAAATCTTAGCCATAATAGTTTAAGTGGTATGATATTTGTTAATAATAGTTAAAAAAACGCAAATCAATCTTTTCTAACCGTAATTCAATGGAGGAATGTGCGCAAAAATAAGAATAATTTTTATTGTTATCCTTATTGCCGGAGCCTCTTCAGAAATCTTTATCACTTCGGCAAATGATCACCTTCATTATTCCGCCGTGACCGGCGGTTGCCTTAATGCCGGTACTCCCGGAACCGCAACCGAAACTGCCCCGGGCTCAGCAACAGTCCACCGCGACACCATGAAAATACCTTGCTTTACACGGAAGGAGGGAGATACTCCTTTACGGGAGGATGTTTACGGATGGGAATTTGCCTGGCAGGAGTATAATGTCTCTGCTGCCGATACCGTCTGGTTTGATGATTTCCTTGTGGTAGGGAGCGATACTCTTTTATGGGAGGATGTTTACGGATGGGAATTTGCCTGGCAGGAGTACAATGTCTCTGCTGCCGATACCGTCTGGTTTGATGATTTCCTTGTGGTAGGGAGCGATACTCTTTTATGGGAGGATGTTTACGGATGGGAATTTGCCTGGCAGGAGTACAAT
>SLGC01000199.1 GCA_007123885.1 Bacteroidales bacterium
ATTCCAAGAATTGAATGGTCCAGAACTAAAAGCTCCTCCTCAGGAATCAACATTTATGTTTCCGTTACTGACCAGGATGGTAAGGTAATTCAGGAGTTCAATGAGCATAATTTTAAACTGTCATATCTATGTAAGGGGCAGCCTGAGATAGTGGATGTAAAACAACATAAATCGATACCCACAGACAATTTGAAAAGTCATATAGCTGCAGCTTTGACGATGGATTATTCAGGAAGCATGTCCAGCCACGATATTGTCAACATGGAGAGTGCTGTAAAACAGTTTATTGAGCTAAAAGATCCGAATGACTATCTTCAAATAATCAAGTTTGCATCTACAGTCAAGGTCATGAATGAATTTTCAGCCGAAAACGACATCCTTATTAAAGCAGTGGAAGAACACGCAGCTATCGGTGGTATGACTGCTTATTATGATGCGATATATTATGGGTTAGAAAATGCTAATGATTTTATCCTGCAGCATAATGATTTTATCCCTTCAATTCTTGCATTTACAGATGGTTGGGAAAATAACTCGGTAATCATTAAAACAGTGGACGAGCTTATCGAAACCGCAAATCAGAAACAAATCCCTCTTTATACTATAGGTTTCGGCAGCGTTGATTCTGACGGAATGACACGGATGTCAGAGGAAACCGGCGGAAGGTATTTTTACACTCCCGATTCGGATGGTATTGATGTTCTATATGATCTTATAAGCGGCCAGTTTGATAATATATATGGTCTCACTTTTGAATACTTTCACATTGAGTGTGATGAGTTGACAATACAGGTTGAGGTTACTTATGAAAACAAGAATGGAGTTTTAAATGCCTCGACTTCAAAGGATTTTATTCTTCAATAACCATAGCGTTTAAAGTAGTCATTTTATAGTTTGTTCAAAAAACAGGAGTGAAATGAAGGTAGTAAATATTTATTTTAATAACCTCAGAACAGTAGCCATAGCAATTTTATTATTTTGCTGCAATTCTCTGATATCCAGTGGCCAAAAACATTCTGTCCAAAATGTCAGCTTCGACATCAAAGATAATGGTATTGCAATAATTTATTATGATCTGGAGGGAAGGGGCAAAAATAGAAGGTACAATGTTGAATTGTTTTTAAGGCAGGAAGCAAACAGATTGTTTTCCTTCCAGCCCGTGGCAGTCGTTGGTGACATTGGAAAGGGACGTTTCGAAGGTCAGCAGAGAATGATAATCTGGAGTATTGACCATGAGACCCCTGAAAACTTCAAGCCGGATCCATTTATAAGCGATTATTACTTTATGGTAAATGCCAGGCGGAAAAGCAGTGCAGGGTGGTGGATATTTACAATACTTGCCGGAGGCGCTGCCTATTACTTATTGAATTAGATAAAACTAATTGTTTTTAAATACAAGCCCAGCGAAAATAAAACTTATCATACTATGGGAAGAGTTTTTGTTCTATTTGGATGTCTCATTTTAGTTAATTCTCTTAACGTTTTTGCGCAAAGGACAATTTCCGGCATAAGTGACAAAGGGTTGCTTCATCCTGAAGAGTCAGCACCAAGGTTGGAAGCAAGGGTAACTAGTATGCATAATAATACTAACACACTTACCAGGGGAGCTCTCGCTGAATTGGATATTATGGTTTATAACAAAGGAAATGCGCCTGCCAGGGAGTGTATGATTATTCTTACTTCCGATTCCCGATATATCAGGCCAATCAGGGAAACTGGATTTTTTAATGTGCAACCCGGAGATTCCTTGAGTATAAAATTATCATTTGCAGTAAGCCAGTACATTGACCCGATGCCGGTCCGGATCAATGTCGAGATAGAGGAATTGCATGGTTATAATTTGTATCCTCCCAGAATTGTGAATTATATCATTCAAGACAAACCAGAGCATGAATTAACTGTTGTTGATGTAGGAGTTCAGGATCGCCTCGGCCTGGGTTATTTCGATAAATTCGAAGATGTTGGATTATTTTTCAGGGTTCAGAATTGCAGCCCTTCTCCAATAGACAATATTGTTGCCTATATTGATCTGGATGAAGGGACCATACCCATAAGCGTTAATCCAGAGTTGAAAATTGGCCGCCTTAAGCCTGGTGAAACATATGATATATTTGCTGGGGTTGAAACCGGCATTAGTGCTAATAATATTGGCGTTCATTTAAACCTCGAATCTGATCAGACAAGATTTGCCCAAAACTTTGTCTTTGAATTTATGGGCTCTTATAAAACTCCCGAGAAGATGGTAAGTGAGGGATGTGAAGATTTCCATCCGCAAGTTTCAGCTGGTTTCACTGATCTTTTCGAAAACAGGTTACTGCCTCCAAAGCCACCTCAGGATGATAAAATAGCCATTATTATATCGAACGGACAAAGTATGTCTTTAAATAGCCTTGATTATGCGAATAACGATGCAAATGCTTTTCACCAGACCCTTGTATCTCATATGGGATACAGGAAGGAAAATATTTTCCGCTTCAATAATCTACTTTATCAGCCGATGATTAACCTTTTTGAACTCAATGGAACTGAATTCAATCAATTAAGAAGAGCATTTCGACAATCACGCAGAGAAATCGAGTTGACTATCTATTATGTTGGTCATGGTGCAGCCGATCTGTTTAACGGAGAAATATACTTGTTACCATGGCAATTCAATATTTACGTTCCCACGGAAAGATATTCTCTTATGACGATGTTTGAAAATCTCAGGATATGGAAAGACAATTATAATATTAAGAAGATCAACACATATCTAAATATTAACTATGTATTGCAATCTCATATTGGCCATGATAATGAGCATAAATTCAAGATTGCAGAATTTCATAAGAACAACGGCGGCTTTTCAACTATCATAAGTAATGCCGTTAATCACATGTCAAATCATCACGGAAACAGCATATCTACATTTACTACCTTTTTATTAGAAGGGCTTAATGGCAGGGCAGACATTAACCAGGATCAAAGAATATCAGCAGAAGAATTGTACAGATTTTTAAGTGATGAATTCCTCGGGCTTCCTTCAATAGCCTGGGGATCACAAAGAACATTTCAGGTCCCGGTCTTTTTGGGGGAGGATGCTGTTTTGTATTAATCTGAAATGGAATTATTGCTTAGCAAATTATTCAATTACCAAATTGATGAATGCCAACCTTATCCAAATTATCACTAATCAACTAATCCTTTAAACCATGAAAAAATATTGCTTCCTGTTAATGATGACATTGTCTCCGGTCGTAATCACCTTTGGGCAATCCCTGTCAACAATTGAGGCCATAATAGAGGCCGCTGAAAAATATAGTGGAGAAAATGTTGAATTTGAAGGACTTGTTACCAGATATGTGCCCGCAAATACTGTTACTACATCTCTTTTTGAAATGCAGGGATACTATGGAGCTCGTATACTTATAACTACAAGTGCTTCAAGGCCAGGTGTAAATAATTTTTATCGTATCACAGGTATCTTAACACTGACCCGCCAGGGAACTCCTCTCCTTGTTGAAACTAAAAGAGAACTTATCCCCAGACCCGATTAACCTATATAAGAATATATCCTATCCAAAACTATTATTATAAACTAAAACCTTAAGCTATGAAAAAGTATTATCCTCTTTTACTGATGATTATTTTTTCCAGACTGGTTGCATTCGGGCAAACTGAAGCAACTATCGAAAGTATTCAACAGTCACCTAATGTCTACAGTGGTGAAAATGTTGTATTTGAAGGGTTTGTCACAAGGTACGTGGCCGGAACGACCGTTACCACCGCTTTTTATGAGATGCAGGGTTATTATGGTCAGCGCATACGGATTACAACGAGTGAAGGAAACCCTGGTGTCAATAATTTCTATATGGTTACAGGAATATTGACACAAGATTCGAATGGTGAACTTCTGGTTGTTGAAACTAAAAGAGAAGAGTTGCCCAGACCTGACTGGCCGGTTGTGCAAGTAAGTGATACTGTCACTCCACAACCTCCAATTACAGGGTGGCGCGCGCAATTAGCAGATAACCAGTTAATGGTTATTTTAATCATAGCCCTTATAATTGTATTAGGTCTGATAATATTCTTCCTGGTAAAATCAAGGTATGAAATGCCGGTCCCTTCACAAGCAGTTGCAGCACCAAAACCTGCAGCTCAACCTCAACCTGCAGCTCAACCCCAACCTGCGTCTCAACCCCAACCTGCAGCTCCACCCCAACCTGCAGATAAGACTGTAATATTTTCCAAGGATACACCACCGACAATGAAATTTATTCCCGGTAAACTTGAAATACTAAACGGCCCTGAAAAAGGATTATTTATTCCTCTTGCGGGGTATCCTACAACGGAAGGCAGTATTGTGAGTATAGGCCGTGACTATATCGGTTGGGAAAGTCTTGTTTCGGGTGACAGGAAATACTCGCATATCCGAATTAAAGATGAGTCGAAGACCCTGAGCAGAATGCAAGCTGAAATAATTTACAACAACAAAAAAGTCTATCTGAAAAACCTCAGCAAGGTAAATCCAACCCAGGTAGACGGTATAGATGTACCTGCAGATACAATGGTTGAGGTGAAAAAAGGGTCCGAAATAAAGGCTGGATTTATTGAATTCCGCTATAGCGTAAATTAACTGTGAAATAGTGCTTTTCTCTCCTTAGCTTACATTAAGGTATCAGCCTGGTTGGTCCGGGCTGGTATCTTTTAATATCCTTAGATGTGTTAATTATGGATAAACCCAGATTATATTCAAAATCAATCAAAGGCCGTAGGAATACCAATCAGGATACCTGTATTGCAATGGAAGAGGGAAACCTGACTTTCCTGGCAGTTGCCGACGGCATGGGAGGAGCAAGTGGGGGAGAAATTGCCAGCCAGACGGTTATTGAAGTTTGCAAAAACCACATCATACAGGCAGCAAAGAAAAGCATTAACCCTGAAAATCTGAAATCAATACTTGATAAAATTTATGAAGAATGCCAATGGCATTTGTCCATTATCATCCATGAAAATCCTGCACTTTCCGGTATGGGTACAACACTGAGTTGTGTATTGCTCATGGAAAATCGGTTTGTATGGGGAAATATTGGTGATAGCCGTGTCTATCGATTCAAGGGCCAAGAATTAAGACAAATTACTGTAGATCACTCACTGATAGAAGAATACAGGAGTGAATACGGAAACGATATCCCTGATTATGTAAAATCGAGAAGCAATGTTATTACCCGGTCTATTGGCAATGATAAGGATGACCCCGATATTTTCCCCGAAAGGAAAGAATTTGAAATACTGAACCCGGGGGAAGGCTTATTGATTTGTTCTGATGGATTAATCCCTGAAAAAACAATTGATGATATTGCCTGGCTCTCCGATATCCTTTTAGGCACTAAAAATTTAAGGGATGCTGCCCAGCATATGGTTTCCACCTCATTTGAAAATGGGTCAACCGATAATATCAGCGTAGTATTATTTGAATATGGGAAATTTAAAAGAATAAAATCAAATTTTAAAAATTACCTTTTGAATCCTGTTTCAGAAGAAGACAGGAAAAACGAAAAAAAACCTGGGTCCAAAAATACCAGGGCCATGAAAAGATCATCAACACCTTTTTTGCTGAAACTTGCAGGAGTTTTTGTTTCGGTTCTTATTGGGGCTTCTGTTTACTGGCTTTTCCAGAATAACAATTATCAGGAAGAAACTGAAACATTCCAGCTAACACCTGTGGAAGAAATCCGGCAACAGCATGGGGAGGACCCTAACCCTGGATTTGAAATAATTGAATCAGAAGAAGCCGGAGAATTAGATGAACCTGTCCAGCCTGAAAAAAGTTCTGAAATTGATGGAATAGTTGAAACGGAGAATGAGGAACCTGAGATAATTGAGCCAGAAGAGGCCGGAGAAACAGATGAACCTGTCCAGCCTGAAAAAGGCTCTGAAATCGAAGGAAGAATTGAAACGGGGAACGAGGAACCTGAAATAATTGAACCGGAAGAAGCCGGAGAATTAGATGAACCTGTCCAGCCTGAAAAAGGTTCTGAAATCGATGGAATAGTTGAAACGGAGAATGAGGAACCTGAAATAATTGAATCGGAAGAAGCCGGAGAACCAGATGAACCCGCCCTACCGAAATAAGCTGGAATTGGGCTCAAATGACCGGCAGGTAAGTATATCAGAAAATCAATGAAATGATATAATGGACGAGGAAATGAAAAGATGCCCCTTTTGTGGGGAAAAGATCCTTGCTGTCGCTCTCAAATGCCGTTATTGCGGTTCAATGCTTTCTGATGCACCAGCCACCGGCGGCTCTGTAACCGGCATGCAACTCGTAAAACATGCACTTGGTGATCGTTACCTAATGCAGGAGGAAATTGGTCGGGGCGGCATGGCAACCGTTTACAAAGCAATCCAAATAAACCTCAATAGGCCGGTAGCTCTCAAAGTTGTTCACCATAACCTTCTGCATGACACTGAATTTATTACTCGTTTCCACCGTGAAGCACAGCTATGTGCATCGCTTAATCACCCTAATATAGTTCATATATATGATGAAGGGCAGGTATCGGGCGTTCACTTCATGGCAATGGAATACCTGGAAGGAACCGACCTTAAAAACCTGATAAGAAAAAGTGGCAAACTGGGAATGGAACAGACATTGCAATACCTGATACCGGTTGCCAGGGCCCTTGACCATGCTCATAAGCAAGGACTGATTCATCGGGATATTAAAAGTTCTAACATATTCATCACAGGAAGCGGAAGGGTGGTGCTGACCGACTTCGGAATAGCGTATGCCGCATCCGTAACTCAACTTACAACGGCGGGCGCCGTTATTGGCACACCAGAGTACATGAGTCCAGAACAGGCGGATGGCCGGAAGATTGATTATCGTACTGACCTGTACAGCCTTGGAGTTGTAATGTATGAATGCCTTGCGGGAAGGGTACCCTTTCAGGGGGAAGCAGTTGTAAGCACCATATACAAGGTTGTCCATGAACAACCCGACCCTGATGCTTTACATGGAGTGCCCAAATCACTTCAGAGAGTTGCCTTTTCCCTGCTCAGCAAAGATCCTGATCAACGACCAGACAGTGCCGCAGAGGTTGCAAATGCTTTGAATCTTATACAAAAGGGGAAAGCATGGCAGCCAACAAAAATTACCATGGCGGATGAGCGGACCCGAAAATCAATATTCACCCGAAAGGTCACTCCATCTCCAACAGAAACTGGTAAAAAGAAACCTGAAGGTAAAAGTATTTCTCGACCAAGCTATCCTATAAAAGAAAGATTAAAAGTAAAAATCCCTCTTGTTGTATGGCCACTTGCGCTTATCGGCGTATTCTTGTTAGCGACGCTTATTTTTTATTCGGTAGCTGACAGGCAGAAGGTCCCGGCTATCCGGGAAATTTCAACACCACCAGCTCCCGTCACGGAATATCCCGGTATAATGGAGGAGGAGGAAGAGCGGGGCCTTCAGGAAGTGGAAAGTCAAGACCAGGAAAAGCATTTGATAGAGGTTGCCGGATCACGGCAGACTGATCAGCAAGCGCAGCATCGGGAGACTGAAAGGCAGCATCAAATCGAAACAAATAGAGAAAGGGAGCGCATTGCCGAGAGGGACCGGGAAGCCTGGCAACAAGCACAGTCTGCCAATACCAGAGTCGCCTATGAAAGATACCTTCGCTACTTCCCCGCCGGACTTAATGCCGGGCAGGCAAGAAAAATCATCGAAAAGTTGTATGAGGAAGAAATCAAAGTACAGGAAGCCAGCCAACGGGACCCCTCCGATATCCAGATGATATTAGTACGCGGGGGAACATTTTCAATGGGTTGTACTTCTGAACAGGGCAATGATTGTGAGTTAAACGAAATGCCTGTTGCCAGAGTTACTATAAATGATTTCTTTATCGGGAAGTATCCGGTTACACAACGCCAGTGGAGAGAGATAATGGGGAACAATCCCAGTTCCTTCGGCAGTTGTGAAGATTGCCCTGTGGAAAATGTCAGCTGGAACGATATACAGGAATTCATCCGGAGACTCAATCAGACTACCGGGAAAGTCTACAGCCTTCCGACCGAAGCGCAATGGGAATATGCGGCAAGGGGCGGCCGGCAAAGTAATGCTTACAGGTATGCCGGCAGCCAGAATCTCCAGGAAGTAGCATGGTATTTAGGTAATGGAAGTGCCAGACCCCAACCGGTCGGAAGAAAAAGGCCAAATGAGCTGGGAATATACGACTTGAGCGGGAATGTATGGGAGTGGTGCCAGGACTTTTACGGACCTTATACACCGGGCGATAAGCGAAACCCCACAGGTCCTTCCTTTGGTTCGAACCGCGTACTTCGCGGCGGCAGTTGGAATAGTGCTGCCGGACAATGCCGTGTTTCATTCCGCAACATTAGCACACCCGGTCACAGAAGCTCAAATTTCGGGTTCCGCCTGGTGCTTGCCCGATGATTTAACTGGAGATATAATGACAGAAAACAAGGCGGTATAAAAATGATGTGGTCCGGAAAAATCCAGAAAGAAACAAATAATTACTAATATGTTAATGATGATGTATGTACTTGAAAAGAAAATAGTATGTTTATTATTATTTGCTTTATTATTTTCTAGTATTGCTGCACAAACTTATATCCGGGAAAGAGAGGAACCAGTATCGAATGTTGGCCCCTTCGGAGGAATTCTGGTTTCATCATCTGAATTAAGTAATTATAGATTTTATAATCCTTTCATCATAAGTAATGTAAACTCTGCAGGCGACCAGTTCGGCTATAATAAATCAACAAATACACTTTCCTTTCATATTCAGCGGATGGGTGAGACCCACTCTGATGATAAAAGACTTTATCTAATTTTCAATAGTATTGATGTAGATTATATTAAAACTACCAAAATTACACCTGAATATGATGAAACTTATATTGTTAGGGAACATGGTTGGATTACACCTCCTGACCATTCTTTTTTAAGTGTACTTCCATCAGCAACTACAGGGGTGCAAAAACAAAGCAAAAGCTATGATTTAGGTGTCTCCGATTGGAGAGAGGGTGTAGGTGTTGAAGTTAACTTTTTAAGAATGATTGAAGATGATTTTTTAATGACAATAATGGTAGTTAATCCAAACCAGGTGAGTAGGATTGGAGAAGAAGTAATTCAACATTTTGCAGCACCAGTTCGTTTGCTTGGAAGAATTTTAGGTGAATCGAGATATTCAGATTATATTTCTTTTGCAAACTTTCATTTTAAAATTGAAACCACACCAGAAAACGAACCTCGGGCTGAAATATCAGGAAATCAACCATTGAACGTTTTACCTGGATATATTGAGGAGATAACCTTTATGGATCCCCGGATGGGTGCCATAGTGATGGCCAGTGTCACAGGTCTAAGTGATGAAGCCAGAAGATTTCGGAACAATTCTGGCGTGAACTCCCTGAGAGAATATACTGTAAGAAAAGATACATATAAAAACGTCCTGCGCCAAATAGCTTTTCAACCACAGTTTGATGCTTCCAATTTAACAGGGTTTTATTCGATAGGCGATAATATGCAGGATTTTACCCTTGATGAAGATAGGCAATTCTTTGCAACTACTGCCCTGTCCCTCACCGATTTTTCCCTTACACTTGCTGAGGAGATTGCCAGGTACTCCAATCTCAGGTATGAAAAAGAACTGGGTAATTATACCCGTCAACTTAACAAGTTTAAGAATTTGGGGAGGCATGTCAGGCAGGGTAGTCTTTCCAATTTTACCACTGCCCTTACGTATTTCTCAATATTGACTAACAGCCTTAAGCTTTCTGAGGAAATCATAGCTATTTCGGTAACCACAAGCCTCCTGGAAGCTGCCAAGATTGATATGGCATTATTCCGGTTAGGCCATCTGGAATCACTAAATATTATTGAAGACAGAGCTTATAAAAATGCTCTATACGAATTGATTGAGGAACTAAGAGCATTTAATCCCAATTTCTGGAATAATCTAGCCTACAGCATTTTAAACAATCAGCAAAATCTGATAAACGGAAGTCTGACTCTTGCCAATATTGCTACAGATGTCGCATTGTTGATGGGTTATGACCCTGTTTTATTGTGGGTTAAGTCAATTCTCTTTGTTGCGGAAACTGCAAATTTGATCATGCATTGGAGGGATACTTTCAGGGAGGCTACGTGTGCAGCGACAATTTATCATTATATGCGGCTTCATAATCATTCAGTATATGATCATCTGGATGAGGATATAATGGATTATTCGCAATATCTGTTCATCTCTCAGATGGAGGAGGTATTATCAAATAACTATATGCTTGTCTGGGAGTTTCTTAACTCTGCTCGCAGGGAGGTAAGAATAAGCTTTAGAGATGAACATAAAAAAATAAAAAATGATATAACTAAGAAAAGAATCAGTAAGTTCATTGATGTATTATTTTCAGACAGTGAAAAGGGCCATATAAGCGGATTGGTTATCAGTGCGACTGACAATAGTCCTCTGGATGAAGTTGAAGTTATTATCTATCAAGGACAATCCCTTAAGGCACAAAAAACAACTGATAACGAAGGGAGTTACCTGATTGAACTCCCTGTTGCTGATAATTATCTCCTTGAATTTAGGAAAACGGGATTTCAGGATGCACATTATCATGAAGTAAATGTAACTGCCGATGAAACATCCTATCTTGAAACAGTATTGCAGGTAGATGAAAATTATCTCGGAACCGGGAATGTTCATGGCAAAATTGTGGATGCATTCAATGGTGAGGGAGTGAATGATGTAACCATCAGAGCCAGGGCAGGGATTAACGCGAGGACAGGACAAGTAATTTCATATACATCCAGCAGATCAGATGGGTCCTATAACTTATCCAATCTTCCCGGAGGCAATTATACTATCGAAGCAACTAAAGCCGGTTACATTACAGGATATGCTTCAATTATTAGTATAGGAAGCCAAACAACTCAAAATCAAAATGTTTCTATAACTCCAGCAATCAATGTCGGGGAAATCCGGATTGTTCTTGATTGGGGAATAGCACCGGCTGACCTGGACTCTCATCTTACAGGCCCTTTATCAGTTGGCTCAGGCCGATTTCATATTTCCTTTCAAAATAAAATCACCACTCATAATGGAGTAAAGAATGCTGCTTTGGATTTGGACGTTACCAGGTCATACGGGCCTGAAACGATCACTATTTATAATAAGACTCAGGGTTTATACCGATATAGTGTGCATGATTATACAAACAGGTTATCTTCCAGCAGCAGTGCACTCTCGAACTCATCAGCAAGGGTCAGGGTTTTTATGGGGAATAACTTAACTCATACATTTAATGTCCCAACAAATCGGGGAGGTACAGTATGGACTGTTTTCGAAATCAGGGAAGACAGGATAGTTCCGATAAATAATATGAGTTTTGTGGCCAATCCAGGATCGATTTATTGAATGGTGGAATTCATCATGACAACGACCTTGCCGCACCGCCGGAACCTCTTAAGCTCCACCTGGAAATACTACGGACCCCGATTCGGTCAGGCAACAGCTAAATCCCTGATATGAAACTCACTTTTTTCATTGATGCAGTGATGGTTTTCGTCTTTTCCCCGTTTTCCGCATCTGGGTGGTAAAGCTTTTGCCTCGCCGCGAAAAATGAAA
>SLGC01000118.1 GCA_007123885.1 Bacteroidales bacterium
AGAATATAATACCAAGAATAATTGTTTGATTAACCTTTTATGGAGATAATTGTTCATAAAATATATCTTTTATTTCAACGGAAATAATAAGAGCGATCCGGGATTTTTTTTTTTGTTTTAGCAATTTTTTTTAATGCAGCAGGTAATAATTTATAACTTATCAATGTTTTATGAAAGAAGCATTATTAATCTTCCAGTTGACAGCCTGTCCGGAATATGAATTAATTTTAAACTGCGCCCCATCGGCATATAAAAAATGGAACTGACCAAAGATTAGAATATCATCATGATAAGATACATGTTCATCGCACATGCCTTTCGGGCAAGGCCCCGTCAGGACATTACCGCGCCCATGGAAGCGGGTTTTTATGTTGCACTAAAAATTTGTTCTTGTGAAAATTAAGCTTCCTGCATATCTGAAAATTGTTGTCATTCTTTTTGGGATTGTTCTTATCGTAATGATCATGAGGGAAGCAAAGGTTATTCTGGCTCCGATACTTGTTTCGGCTTTCCTTGCTATTCTCGCAAGTCCTTTTACCGTCTGGCAGGAAAAAAAAGGTGTTCCCCGGGCCATTGCAAGCCTTGTAAGCCTTGTTGTCCTGATAGCTTTTATTTTCGGGATACTCTATTTTTTCTATAATCAGATCATTGGTTTTTCCAGGGACCTTGGTGCTATTGAAGGAAGGATAAATGAGCTCGTTGAATCTGTCAACATGTTCATAGCAGAGCATTTTGACGGGTTTGTCCCTATTTCAACCGATAATATACGGCAGACAGTTTTCCAGCAGTTATATGAAAATATAGATGCCCTTACCAAGGGTATAATTGCAACTGCAGGAACCCTTACTATAGTTTTCATGCTGCCGGTCTATATTTTTCTTTTTCTCTATTTCAGGGAATTTCTCGCTGAATTTTTCCGCCGTGCATTCTCGGAAAGGCACAGCCTTAAGGTCGCAAGAGTGTTATACAAGGTCAAGTTTGTTGTTCAGAATTACATAAAAGGCATGTTTGTGGTTATATTAATTCTTGCTGTGCTCAACAGTATTGCCCTGGTGAGCCTTGGAATAAGGCATGCCCTGCTTTTTGCCGTTTTTGCCGCATTATTAAATGTGATACCTTTCATCGGGCCGTTTATCGGTGCAACATTACCTATTGTTTTCGCCATTCTTACCAAAGATTCCCTGTGGTATCCATTCGGCATATTTGCCTCTTTTTACGTCATACAGCTGATGGAAAGCAATATTTTTACACCCGGAATAGTTGGATCAAAAGTATCAATGAATCCCCTGATGACAATTATAACACTGTTTGTGGGTTATTTTATCTGGGGTATTGTTGGCATGATACTGTTTATTCCGGGAATGGCTATCCTGAAGGTGATCTTTGATGAAATTGAGGGAATGGAAGCCTATGGATTTCTTCTTGGAAAACTTGGACATGAAGCTGACAACAAAATGGATAAACAGGAACCCCGGCTTCTTTCCGAAATAAAACGCAGGATGAATTTTTAAATCATCTTTCCGGCAAATTTCTTACCCTTACCTTCTGACGTTTCACTGCCCAGGATAATGCATCGGTCTTGATCTTGAAAACCTGACATCATCCTTCGGGCGTGGTCAGGGTTTGGCGGGGCTTTGCCCGAAAAGCATGTTTGATGGCAGTCACTAATGCGTAAAAAATATATCTTTGTTCGAAAATGCTCACATGGGTCCGGCCGGGGCTTCCGGATAAGCCGGAGGTCCTGTTGAATGTTGCCGGTTTGTGATGGTATTGCGGGATCACGACAGGATAGTAGATTGTAAGCCACCTGATCCAAAGAATTGGATTTTCAGGGATAAATTATAACCACTAAACCAAAAACAAATGTTAATCAAATACATCAGAGAGTCGTTCAAAAGAAAATATGCAAGAAGAGTTTTCCGGGAATACCCCACCTGCCTTTCAGATTTCCATCTTGAGAAAGATGGAAAAATACAGTTTGCCACCTGGAAAAATCCATTAAGGAGGGACGAATACAGGATAACAACACCAATGGTGGAATTTTACCGCAAGTATATCTCAGAGGGAGATCTGGTAATTGATATAGGTGCCAATATAGGTGATACTACCGTACCAATGGGACTTGCAGCCGGAAAAGCAGGTACAACACTAGGTTTTGATCCGAATCCGGTAGTTTTCAAAATACTTGAAATAAATTCAGCCCTTAACAGGGATAAAACCAATATAATTCCCCTTCGATATGCAATTAGTGTCGAAGATGAGGAGTTCTATTTTGTTTCATCCGAGGCCTCCTTTTCAAACGGAGGCATATCCAAAACAAAAAAGAGCAGTCTTGGACGGTATATTTATCCTGAGAAGATCAGTGGAGTGAACCTGATCGACTTTTTAAATCAAAACTATAACAGCCTGCTTCCCAGGTTTAGTTTTATAAAAATCGATACTGAAGGATATGACAAGGAGATTATAAAGTCTGTTTCACCACTTATTGAAAAGTACAGGCCTGTAATTGTTGCAGAAAGCTATGATGGTTGTTCCCGTAATGAAAAACTCGATCTTTACGATACCATAAGTGATCTTAACTACAATATCAGTTACTTTTCCGATTTTGATATCAATGCAGAAGTCATCGAATTAAAAGGGAGGAAAGATATACTTAAATGGAGAAAAACCATCAACATTATCTGTTTACCGGGATAATTCATTGAGTATTCTTGTCCCGGCTGATCCCGGGAGTTAAAGCCGTGGTATACGTTAACATCATTTATAAACAATTACCCAAAGATGACCAAAGTATTTGCAACCATGAAGTTTCCCGAAAAAGGGATAAATATGCTTCAGGAAGAGGGTTTTGAAGTCACTGTAAATGAAAAGGACAAACCACTAACCCGGGATGAACTTATCGAAAATGTAATGTCGCATAATGCACTGTTCTGTACATTGTCCGATAAACTTGACAAGTATTTCCTGAACCGCTGCAGTCACCTTGATATTATATCCCAGTTTGCAGTAGGTGTCGATAATATTGATCTGGAAGAGGCTACCAGGCTGGGAATACCTGTGGGCAATACTCCTGATGTACTTAGTGACGCAACTGCAGACGTGGCATTTGGATTAATGATCAACGTATCAAGAAAGATGTTTTATCTTCATAAAAGTATTGGTCGGGGCAACTGGAAACATTTCAAACCTGATGCAAACCTTGGCATTGAGATAAAAAACAGGACTCTTGGTGTTTTTGGACTGGGACGGATAGGAATGGAAATGGCCAGGCGCTGCCGGGGGGCTTATAATATGAAAATCATATATCATAACCGTTCACGAAATAAAATGGCGGAGAATGAATTTGGAGCAAATTATGTCGGATTCGAGGAACTCCTTGGTCAAAGCGATGTTTTGAGTGTTCATACAAATCTATCCGCTGAAACGGATGGGATATTTAACAAAGATGCTTTTTCCAGGATGAAACCAACGGCTATATTCATTAATACTGCCAGGGGACGGATCCATAATGAAAATGACCTTATTCAGGCACTCAACAACGGGATTATATGGGGAGCGGGACTGGATGTTACCAATCCGGAACCTATGGATCCCTCAAACCCCCTTCTATCAATGGAAAATGTCGCAGTGCTTCCACATATTGGTTCTGCTACCCGTGAAACCAGAAATAAAATGTCGGAGCTTGCTGCAAAAAATATTATAGAATATTACAGGGGCAACAAAATACCAAATCTCGTCAATACCGGGGTATCAATACAAGATTGAATCAACAAAAACAATACAAAAATAAGATCCGGTTTACCAACCTCCTGGTTAAACAAATCATTGATTTTTAGGTTTTACTTAAAAGAATTGCACAGGATACGTTACTGATTTCCGCTTCTCTTTTTTTAATTGTATTTTTCCGGCTTATTTATCAATTATAAATAGAACTTATGAACAGGATCGTTGTCCATTTAATACTGGTATTGCTGGTCTTTCCAGTAAGAAATTCCGAAGCCCAGACACTTGATCAAATACTGGAAAAGCATTTTTCTGCTTCCGGTCAGGATCGGCTTAATGAAATCAGCTCCGTCAAATCTTCCGGAAAAGCAGTTCAGATGGGGATGGAACTTCCTTTTCTTCAGATACAGAAACGTCCCAACATGATGTATCTGGAACTTGATATTGATGGAAGTAAATTGATCCAGGCTTTTGATGGAGTTGCCGGCTGGTCTGATGAACCCTGGATGGACCCTCCCCGCCGCAAACTTGAAGGACCGGAGCTGGCAAACCTGGAACAGATGGCAGCTATCGACAGTGACCTTGTTAACTGGAGGGATAAAGGACACAGCCTTGAATTAGTTGAACCGGAAACAACCGATCATGGCAGTTATTATGTTCTTAAACTTACCAGGAAAGAGGGGAATATTTATCGCTATTATATTGATTCAGGCACCCTGCTGATACACAGAATGGTAATATTGACAGATATGGGAGGGGATATGATAGAAGGAGAAACCATCATGACAGATTACCGCGAAATTGACGGGATCGTTGTCCCTTTCTGGGTTGAAATGAAATTCGGGGGCAGAACCCTGATGACAAATATAATTGAAGAAATTGAATTCAATGTTCAGATAGAAGACTCTACATTTTCAGGCCATCCTGACCTGTAGCCTTTTGATCACTGAAACTTCCCTGGATTTTTACCATCCCGGCAAAATGGTTAAATTATGCTTTCAACTTTTCCCGCTTTTCCGGGCTTTTACCGTCCCTGTAAAAGCGCTGAATTATGTTTTCCGGTTTTTTCCCGGCCAACATCAGTGAAATTAATCAGCAGATCTGCCGGATCTTACCTGGAAGCTCTTTATTTCATTTTGTGAGGCTGTTAAAACATATACGATAATGTGGCAACTTTCCATATTTTTGTAAAAAAATATGAAGGTGTTGCTATGACAGCCTGATTGATATGTTCGGTTTAAAAAATGGATGATAAAGATCTTGCAGACCTGAGAAAAATCCTGGAGGGCGACTTATATGCCGATCAGGTAACCCGGTTGCTCCATGCTACCGATGCTTCAGTCTACAGGGAGCTGCCAGTTGCAGTATGCAGACCTGCCTGTGAGGATGATGTTATCAAAATTATAAGGTTTGCTGGTCTTCACGGCATGCCCGTAATCCCCCGGGGGGCCGGAACTTCTCTTGCCGGGCAGGTGGTGGGTAATGGAATTGTGGTGGATGTTTCACGGTATATGAATAAAATTCTGGAATTGAATGTCGCGGAAAGATGGGTAACCGTTCAGCCGGGTGTGGTACTTGATGAACTTAATCAGTACCTCAGGGTTTGGGGATTATTTTTCGGTCCTGAAACATCTACATCAAACCGCTGCATAATGGGAGGAATGGTTGGTAACAATTCATGTGGAGCCCACTCCCTGATATATGGCAGCACCAGGGAACACACCCTGGAAATCAAAGCGGTTCTTTCAGACGGGAGCACAGCTCTGTTTAAAAGTCTTTCCAATACTGAATTCCTGGAAAAATGCAAGGGAGATAAACTTGAAAACAGTTTATACCGCCATATTTTCAGAAAACTTTCCGATCCCTCGGTTCGTGAAGAGATCCGCCTCGGATATCCCGATCCGGAAGTCCCAAGGAGAAATACCGGATATGCAGTGGATATGCTTCTTGATACTGTCCCTTTTGCCTCCGGGGGCCCTGGTTTTAACTTCTGCACCCTGCTAGCAGGCTCCGAGGGCACCCTTGCCTTTATGACCGCGATAAAACTGAACCTCGTTCCGCTGCCGCCTCCTGAAAAAGGAATTTTATGTATCCATTTCAATTCCAAAAGGGATGCATTGATGGCCAATCTTACCGCACTTGAATTCAAGCCTGATGCGGTAGAGATGATGGACAGCACTATACTCGGCCTTACCCGGGGCAACATTGAGCAACAAAAGAACAGGTTCTTCATAAAAGGGGACCCTGCCGCTGTGCTGATTGTGGAGTTTGCCCGTAAAACAAGAAAAGAGATACTGGATATTGCCTCAAGGTTGGAAAAGAGGATGCGTGACAAGGGTTACGGCTATCATTTCCCGGTAATTTTCGGCGATGATATAAAAAAAGTGTGGAATTTGAGAAAAGCCGGATTGGGAGTACTCACCACTATGAAAGGGGATTCCAAACCGGTTTCCTTGATCGAAGATACAGCTGTTAATGTAAAAGTCTTGCCAGGTTATGTTGAAGAGATCCAGTTCCTGCTCGATTCCTTCGGAAAGGATGTGGTTTATCATGCACATGTGGGTTCAGGCGAACTTCACCTGCGACCTCTGCTGAATCTTAAGGATCCGGATGATGTTGAGCTTTTTTATAAAATCGGAAGGGATGTTGCAAAAATCGTAAAAAAATACAGGGGCTCGCTAAGCGGCGAACACGGCGATGGCCGTCTGAGGGCTGAATTCATACAGACTGTGCTTGGTAAAGGAAATTATGACCTTTTAAGGGAAATAAAGCAAACCTGGGATCCTTCAAACATACTGAACCCGGGTAAAATTATTGATGCTCCCCGGATGAATTCGAACCTCAGGTATATTCCCGGCAAACCGTCAAGGGAAATTGAAACCTATTTTGATTTCTCTCCCTGGGGTGGAATAGTTAGATTCACCGAACAATGCAACGGATCGGGCGACTGCAGGAAGTCGGAGTTGATGGGAGGCACCATGTGCCCGAGTTTTATGGCCACCCGCGACGAATATACCACAACAAGGGCAAGGGCAAACCTGCTGCGTGAATTCCTCACCAGTTCCGGTAAGCGCAACCCCTTTGACCACAGGGAGATCTATGATATTCTCGATCTTTGTCTCTCATGCAAGGGCTGTAAATCAGAATGCCCGTCAAATGTTGATATGGCCAGGCTCAAAGCTGAGTTCCTGCAGCATTTTCATGACGCAAATGGTCCGGCGTTCAGGTCAATGGTTGTAGCCAATATTACCACCATTAACCGGCTTGGATCATTATTTCCCCGACTTTTTAATGCGATTGTACAGAACCGGTTGATTTCACCCCTGATTAAAAATGTTATTGGATTTTCAGTAAAACGGAACATTCCTGGAGTCGACAGGATCACTCTTCAAAGCTGGGCGTTAAAAAATCTTCCTGCCTTAAATACGCACAGCAGCAAAGGTCCGGTATTTCTTTTTATCGATGAGTTTTCCCGGTACAATGATACCGGCGTGGGCATAAAAACCATAAAGCTGCTGTCAGCTCTCGGATACAGGGTTAATACCGTTAATCATCAGGTCAGCGGGAGAACTTTCCTGTCAAAAGGGTTTTTAAGAAAAACAAGAAAAATTGCCAGGCTCAATGTGAAGCTTTTCGACAAAATACTAAAAAACGGGGTTCCACTGATTGGCATTGAACCCTCCGCGATACTTACCTTCAGGGATGAATACCCTGATCTTATCGGTAATGAAATGCTTCCTGCTGCAAGAAGGGTAGCAGGATCGGCTTTGATGATAGATGAATTTATTTCGCGGGAAATCGATGCAGGTGCAATAACAGCCCGACAGTTCACGAATGAACCAATGGATATCCTCCTTCATGGGCATTGCCAGCAGAAGGCTGTTGCCTCGACGGAAGCGACAAAAAAGATGCTTTCCCTGCCTGCCAATTACAAAGTTACTGAGATCGCATCAGGATGTTGCGGAATGGCCGGTTCATTCGGGTATGAAAAAGAACATTATGAGTTATCTGTAAAAATAGGCGAACTGATATTATTTCCCGAAGTAAGGAAGGCACCGGCAGGAACATCGGTCGCCGCCCCCGGCACCAGCTGCCGGCAACACATCTATGAAGGAACCGGCAGAAAAGCAGTTCATCCGGTAGAGATCCTTTTTGATGCAATGATACCACCACCGGAATAGAAGAGGGGCATCGCTGGTTGGGGAATAACCTTGTTTTCGCAAGCCTCAACCGCAAAACTATTTTTCTTGGTCCTGCAATCCTGATTTGTAAACTATTTTACCACCGGCGACGGTCCCCTGACAGATTCGATGTTCCTGATACTGTCCGCAGGTATACCGGTTGGTTCTAAAATCCTGATTCGTAAACTATTTTACCGCCAACGATGGTCATGACAGATTCGATCTCCCTGATATTGTCTGCAGGGCAGGAAAGAAAATCATCTGAAAGAATAACCATATCTGCAAGTTTACCCGGTTCTATCGATCCTTTGCAGGATTCTTCAAAAGATGCCTTTGCATTGTTGATGGTGTACATCCTCAGGGCTTCTTCCCTTGTTATGGCTTCCGGCAGATTGATAATTGTCCCCCGTTCGGTAGTGCGGGTAATGGCAGTCCACATTCCGATGAACGGGTTATAGGGGTTAATCGACCTGTTGGCATCCCATTTTACCATGTGGTCAGAACCTCCGTTGACAACTACACCCGCATCAATAAGTGACCTGTATGGATGGAAATCCAGGACTCTCTCTTTGCCCAGGATATCTGTCATTGCATCAGCATCCTTATAAAACCAGGCCGGCTGCATGTTTGCGTATATACCCAGGTTTTTCATCCTTTCAATTGCAGATTTCCGGTAAAAGTTTCCATATATAATTGAAAGCCTTTTTTCATTTACAGGATGCAGCCGGCTGACTTCCTCAAAAACATCAAGAAGAAGTTCCACTCCTCCTCCTCCCGTAGAATGGGCTGAGAAGGTCCACCCTTTATCCAACGCAGCGTCTACGATCATTACCAGCTCTTCATGTGTATAATTTACAATGCCACGGTAGAGTGGATCTTCAAATCCAAAGAATTCTGCGGCCTTCTCACCCCATGGCTCGCCAAGGTAGGCGGTTCCGGTCAGGATGCCTCCGTCAAGGAAAGCCTTTAGCGAACCGATCCTTACCCATTCGTCGCCGTGCCCTGAAACATCATTGAATGATCGCAGTTTTTCAGTGAGTGATTCCTTTGTAATTTCTCCATCCGGCCTGAAATTAATATTCTGGGTTATCCTGGTAGTGAGCATTTTCCTTTCGGCCATATCACGATAGAGATGGTAATCTTCGTAACTGCCTGAACCGGCAAACAGGCTTGTAATGCCAAACCGGTTGTAGCGATTCATCATTTCTGCAAAGGCCTGCAATTTATCATGGTATGAAAGTTCCTTTTCCGGTGGAAGGTCAAGCAGTTCGAATGCCGATGCTTTGATAAACCCGGTGGGCATCCCGGTATTTTCATCGGTTGTGATACCGGGATGACCGGTTTTCCCCGTGATTTCCGACAATCTCATGGCTGCGGTGTTTATCATTCCGCCAAAAGTCCCGTTAAGAAATACCGGGTGAAAGGGAGCAGCCTTATCAAGCTCAGAAAGATGAGGCTGCCTGAGTTCAATCAGCCGGGTTGCAAAAAACCTGGGCAGGACTATCCATTCACCCTCATCTTTTACCCTGGTCTGCTCTTCGATCCAGTCCAGCAGAACAGGAATTGATCCCGCATCCGGGATATCCTGTCCGAGTTCACTAAGTGCAGCCATTTGAAAATTCATGTGGGCATCAATAATCCCGGGAATAACAGTTTTCCCCCGAAGATCTATTGTTTTTGTTTTCCGGCCTGAATAGCCTGATATATCTGTCACGGTCCCCACCCCGATAATTTTGTCGCCTGATACCGCAACTGCTTCGGCAATTGTAAAATCCCTGTCAACAGTCAAAATTTTCCCGTTGAGAAGGATCAGGTCTGCAGTTTGTCGTGAGCTGCAGGAAAGAGTAAGGGCGACCAGAAATATAAGGGAGTGGTGATAAATATGCATCTTCATTTTTGAAACTGTTCAGGATTTTAAAGGTTCAATATCAGGAGGTATAACACCGGATGGTTCTACAATCCTGACTCGTAAACTATATTACCGCCGAGAATGGTCATGATCGATTCGATCTCCCTGATATTATCTACAGGGCAGGAAAGAAAATCATCTGAAAGGATAACCATATCGGCAAGCTTCCCCGGCTCTATCGATCCCTTGACCGATTCTTCAAATGATGCCCATGCATTGTTGATTGTGTACATTCTCAGCGCCTCTTCCCTTGTTATGGCTTCTGACGGATTGATGACGGTCCCCCGTTCGGTGGTACGGGTTATAACCGTCCACATTGCAACAAAAGGATTGTAGGGATTGATGGCGGTATTGGCATCCCATTTCACCATATGGTCGGATCCGCCGTTGACCATCACACCTCCATCCAGCATTGACCTGTAGGGGTGGAAGGTACTGATCCTTTCCTCACCGAGGATATATTTCATTGCATCGGCATCTTTTTCAAACCAGGCTGGCTGCATGTTTGCATATACGCCCAGTTCCTTCATGCGCCTTATTGATTCGGCCGTAAAGAAATTGCCGTGAATAATTGAGAATCTTTTTTCCTTTACAGGGTGGCTCTGATTGACCTGCTCAAAAACATCCAGAAGAATATCCACACCGCCGCCGCCGGTACTGTGTGCTGTAAAACTCCAGCCGAGTTCAGTGGCAGCAGTAACAATTTTTTCGAGATCTTCATGTGTATAATTCAGTATCCCCCGGTAATCCGGGTCATCGATCCCAAAATAGGTGGCTGCCCGTTCACCCCAGGGCTCCCGCAGGTATGCAGTGCCTGTAAGAATACCGCCATCCAGCAAAACTTTCAGCTGTCCGATCCTCAACCATTCATCACCATATCCTGTTACTTTCCGGTACCCTTCCAGAACAGCATCCACCTTTTCCCTTGTTACTTCTCCCCGAAGCGGAAGGCTTATATTCTGGAAAACCCGTGTTGTCAGGATCCCCCTGTCATGCATGGACCTGAATATTTCAAGAGATTCGTAACTTCCCGAGGCTGAAAAAATGCTTGTAATACCATACCGGTTATACCGCTTCAGCATTGCCTGCAGAGCGTCAATCCTCTCCCGGGAGGTTAATTCCCGGCGCGGGGGGGTATTCAAAAGACGGAAAGCAGAAGCCTTTATAAATCCTGAAGGCAAACCACTGTTTTCATCAAGGATGATACCGGGTTGACCGGGCGAAATGGAGGAACGTTTGATAGCCTCCGAATTTATCATACCTGCATATGAACCGTTCAGGAAAACAGGATGATCGGGAGCAACATTATCAAGTTCCTCGAGACTGGGCTGACGTAATTCCTTCAACCTGGTGGAAAAGAATTTTGGATGGATAATCCATTCACCTTTCTTTTTGACGGCCGCCTGATCTTTTATCCAGCCAAGCAGCTCATCAATCGTGCGGACATCCGGAATTTCTTCATCAAGTTCACTATATGCAGCGCCTGCAGGGTGAAGATGTGATTCAATAATTCCGGGTATTACGGTTTTGCCTTCCAGATCAATGACCCTTGACTCACTGCCTGAATATCTTTTGATCATTCGGTTGGTTCCAACAGCCGTTATCCGGTCATTTGTAATTGCAACTGCCTCTGCGATCGAAAAATCACTATCAACAGTGATTATCTTCCCGTTCAAAAGTATAAGATCTGCAGGCTGGCCGCGATTGCATGAGAAGGAAGCTGAAAGTATCAGCACCATAATGGTAGCGTTGATAATTTGCATTTGCATGTGGTGAGGGGTTAATAGTTCCCTGAATATCCTCCGCCGGATCCTGTAA
>SLGC01000409.1 GCA_007123885.1 Bacteroidales bacterium
AATGTGCGCCCCCCAGTTTGAAATCGTACCGTTACAGTAACTGTCAATTCTCATCCACGCGGGGCGCCGGTCATTGACTTTAATAGGGTGTACTCTTCTTTCGGTATAAGGGGTTTCCCAGGCAGGACCCAGCCAGAAATCATAATCAAGCTCATCGGGTACAGGCATGGTAGCCTGAACTGGCAGGGGAGGTCCATCTGAAGGCACTCCCGCAAAGATACGTTGAACTTTCCCTATTCGTCCGTTACGGACCAGCTCAACCATCCGGGCA
Organism: Bacteroidales bacterium; assembly: GCA_007123885.1. Taxonomy (GTDB): domain Bacteria; phylum Bacteroidota; class Bacteroidia; order Bacteroidales; family PUMT01; genus PXAP01. The sequence goes on from SLGC01000409.1 coordinate 272, forward strand.
AATTGAGGTATTGTCCGGAATTCACTGTCATTACGTGTAATAATGCCGGATTTATCAATGGCTTTAACCAGTTGCCGTCCATGTTCTATACAAGTGGAAACCGGTTTTTCCAGTGAAACATGTTTCCCTGCCCGCGCTGCGTCAATCGCCATAGGTACATGCCAGTGATCAGGTGTTGCTATCAGCACAGCATCAATATCTTTGCTGAGTAACATTTCACGATAATCGTTATATACCTTACACCCCTTGTATTCAAAGCCCTTTTGCCTGGTATAATATTCATCTGTCTGCCTCTGCCCATTCTTAAGCCGCCATGAATCCACATCACATATAGCAACAACATGAGCGTGATCTGATTCAAGGAATTGCGGCAGGTTGGGGCTGATTGTAAATCGTCCAAAACCAATTATTCCGATGTTTATCCTGTTGCCGGGCGAATTCTTGCCTAATACATATGATGGTATAATAGTGGGAAGGGCAAATGTGCCAATTGCTCCCACTGCAGCGGTTTTCAGGAAGGTCCTTCTGTTTTCTTTCATTGAAGCAGTTATTAAATTTTATTGTAAGGGTTTGGCGCACTCCGTCTAATTATAATTTATAAGGTTTCCTGTATTCATAATGTAAAAGTTTATTCGCTTCCTCGCTATTGGTGAATCTCTCGTTAACGGAATCCCATTTAAGTCTTTGTTCAGTTGCCAGGGCAATATTTGCCAGGTGACTGAAGCATGTTGACCTGTGTCCGTCTTCGAGTGTACAGAAAGGTGTTTTGCGCGATTTAACGCAGTCAAGGAAATTCCTGACAAGGTTTGCAGAGCTGTTGCGACTGCTGCCATCGGCCAGTTGTTCATCACTCATGGTAAATTCTTCGGTATCGGTGAGCCTGTCCCAGGATTGAAACTGACCCCTGGTTGTGGGAATGATCCTGTAACCGTTTTCGTCAGCGAATAAAGTTGCGTCTGTGCCTCTCAGTTCAACTTCACCATAAGGAATAAACCTGTTGCTGCTGGCTTCTAATATACTAAATGATATAATTGCCCCTGAAGCAAATTCGAAAGTGACATGCATTGTATCGGGAATATCCCTGTCGTCGTCGACAATATATTTCCCGCCATGCGCACTTATGGCAACCGGTGCTTGTTCACCCATCATCCAGCGGATCACATCCATGAAATGAACTCCCCAGTTTCCCATCTGACTGGAATATTCGCTCCACCAGCGGAAATAATATGGAGCTATATTATACTGATACGGCCTGTATGCCCGAGGACCCAGCCAGGAATCCCAGTCAAAGTCCTTCGGTGGTTCTTCCGGCCGCAACTTCCCTATTCCAGAGGGAAACATATTGCTTACCCGGCTTGCATTTGCAAAGGTGACTTTACCTATTCTTCCGGCCTGGACTTCCCTGGCCAGTTTCTGGTATACAGTGGAACCACGTTTGTTTAAACCTACTGCAACCATCTGTTTGCTGCCCTTTTCTGCATTTATCATGCTCCTGCCTTCGCGGACTGTCATAGTCAGGGGCTTTTCAACATAAACATCCTTGCCTGCCTGAATGGAATGGATCGTTTGAAGGGCATGCCAGTGGTCGGGAGTGGAAATGCAAACTGCATCTATATTCTTATCATCCAACATATCTCTATAATCAGAATAGGTTTTGACGCTGTTTGGGAAATTTTCTCCCATTTGCGGTATCTGACCACCTAAATCTTTGACATAGCGCGGATGTACAGCACTACGATTACGTGACATAAATGGCTGATATACATCACACAATGCAGCAACTTCACAATCAGAATGATCCATAAACTGATGCATAAGCTGGGTACCCCTGTTCCCAATCCCTATGAAACCCATCCTTATCTTATCGTTGGCACCCAGGACGCTCGCCTTATGTGGAATACCGAATGCTTGTAATCCGGTTGCAATTCCAACAGTTGTGATGGCAGATTGCTTTAAAAATATTCTTCTTGATTGTTGTTTTTCCATTATAGTTCAGGGGTTAAAAGTTTAAATTAATATTTAAAAGCTGTCTTTTTAAGTCTGAATCAGGAATCAAACAGTCCCAGATAATGATCGGAAGATTTGAGAATGCCAGCGCTCTTTTCATAAAAATCATTTTCGAGATGGTAAAGTCCATCCTTTGATTTTACCCAGGACCCGTCCGGATAAGGGAGATAGGTTAGCAGGTCGTCCCAGTTTACATAATTCTGATGCCCATTGGATTCCAGTAACCCCATCTCGTGCATGCCGGGGAAAGGATCCAGCCTTGCCGCAATAGTTTTGTTCCAATCCACCAGGTTCGGGGTACAGGCCAGGTCCGCCAGGAAACATGGTGTATTATTCTCCTGGGCCACCTTGGCCATACGCAGGGTCATGCTTAATGTTTTAGCTGCTGATTTTAATGCAATTGCCTGATACCCCATCTGAATTCTTTTTACCACATCAGCTACAGTATGAGCACTTTCATCAGAGGCAATCCTGACTCCAAGGTCACCAACATAAATGTCCTCCTCCTCTGGAAAAGGTTCTTCAATGACGGCTATCTGATCAAACATGCCTATCTTTCTTGCATGATCCAGAAGCATTTCAAATGTTTCTTTTTTCTCGTACCGGCCGTTTGCATCAAAATAATAAGGTATTTTGCCATTCATGGTATGGGGTGTCGTTCTGTGACCAATAAGCTTATGAATAGCTTCTATACGCGCCTTGTCGCCTTCGAGCATTTCTTTCTGCGTTCCGGGAGATCCGATCTTGATCTTCATGAAAAAATATCCCTGATCAACTGCATCTTCTATTTCATCAAGTGGTATAGAATAAG
>SLGC01000119.1 GCA_007123885.1 Bacteroidales bacterium
AATGTATTTTGAGGACCAGGTACGCAACCGCCATATTCGTTATGGTTTTAATGCCGGGCTGGTGGGAATGGATCATGGCGATTTGTCCACCGGTTATTTGCGTGATTCAGACAATGACGGCGTCATCATCATGGAACCACTCCGATGACGAAATGTATTTTCTGGGTTACTGGGGCCTTTACCGTTATGCCTTTAACGATACCCTGAGATCTATGTATAAGGAGGCGATCATTGATCACTGGGAAATTGAGCGTCCCGAGAAGGAGGGCCTCTGGAATATATTTACCGCCATGGTGAGTCCGGAGTTCGACAGGGAAGAGGCCATATGGTATTTACAGAGGCACCCAATGGACCTGATCCAGTGGGAGATTAAAAACAGTCATCGTAAAGATATTGTATTTATCGAACCCAACTTCAGGAATCAGACTATATCTGAAGTCTTACCGCCCGACGAACGCCCTGTACAGAGGCATAATGCGAACATGTTTCGCCTTGACACATCAGGTAACGGATCCCAGGAATTCAGTGCAGGTGATATATGGTTGCTTCCCTACTGGCTGGGGCGTTACCTGGATGTAATCACAGCACCATAATCATATTAGGATTCCGGAGAAATTTATAATATGCAATATTTCAATTCAGCCATTTAACGGAAAACGATACTGGGCTCCGGGTATCCCGTCATGAATACTGATTGAAATAAGGGCAAGAAGTATTATTACCACAATAATTCCGATTAAATAGATTAACCATAGTTTCCTGTTTACTTCTTGCTTTTTGGGTGAAAATGCAACCGGCTTTTTCAGGCTGAGTAAATAACCTATTACAAGAAAATTGACTACATATAAATGATGATTAAGGTGGAATCTGCCTGTTAAGGCGCCAGTAACAATGTAACTGATTATTATAAATGTAATAAAGTAACTTACCATTAATTTCATTATGTCATTGCGGCTGTAGGCAATTTTTGATCTATAAAGTATCAGTCCGCAAATAATTATCATTGCAACCATTACGGCTGCCGCAACATAACTGCTTAATAAAAGGATGCTTTCATTGTTCACTAAATCGCCCAGTCTTGATGACAATTTACTGAACTGTAAGCTTTGCCGGAAGACAATAAGTGGAATTAATACAAGGAAAATCAGGAAAGCAGCTCTGTTTTCCCACTTCACAGGTGCAGTTGACTGCTCAGGCCATCTCGATGTAAATATACTATATGCCATAGATGTGCCACCAAAGAACCCGATACTGTACTCCATTACATTCCACATATTGAAATTGATTTCCAGAACAGTTCCGAGTGTCTGCAGAAAATTTCCAAAAGAAAAACCAAAACCCGCTCCCATAGCCGTTATGATTGCAACCCGGATAGGAGATGAATAGTTGTTTCTGGCCATATGCCAAAGCATTGCGAGCCCTCCACCAAAGCATACCGCCCAAGCTTCAGACCGCGGAGGAGTCATATATACCCAAAGCTGATTTATCAGAAAATAATAAGCAATTACACCGCCTCCCACCATTTCACCAAGGAGCCTTCCCCATTTAACCTTTTTCCCATTAGTCGACTGCAGTGAAAGCGCGGTGAGTCCTCCCCCCAAAAGGCCAAACAGTGCACCTATGACAAAAAGCATCAGCAACCCATAAAAAACGTTGGGAAAATGATCACTACGCCCAAAACCAACAACTCTTCCATAACTGATCATCCCTCCTACTCCCCAACCTATGGCAGAGCTTAAAGTAATTGTGAAAACTTTTTTATACCAGTCATTGCGGCCTGAAACGAGAATAAATACAAGGGCTCCTATGCCTCCTGCCCATGCAGCTCCTTGTTCATGGCCAAATTGTCCTCTGACCGCCCATGCGGTACCCAGGGCCAGGCCTACCATTAGTATCCCAATCCAGTTCTTTTTCATAGTGTTTATTTTTAGTTTGGTTGATTCTGGTGCAGCAACAGACCGGAATATGCTTTTTGACATGTCAACAGTTTGCCTGTGAATATGTACGGAGAGTAAGGATCCTGGATGTAATTCATAAATTGCAAGATATAATTTTTTGACAACCCGGGGCTCAATTGTCACTATATTTTATAGGTTGGATTAATGTAATTATGATTTTGCAGTGCCTGTTATTTTAAATAACTTAGTATATAGTGTAATCCTCTACCTTATCCGGGACCTAAAACATTTTTTACTTATGATTGATTATACGGGAAGTTATACAGATCAGTACCAAATGAGCATGGCCCTTGTTTATTTCAGGCAGGGGACAGCCGAGAACAAAGCCGTATTCGATTTCTTTTTCAGAAAGCTGCCTTTTGACGGAGGGTATGCTGTCTTTGCCGGACTGGATGACTTGCTGGATATACTGGAGGATCTTAGATTTGATGACAAGGATATTAACCTGCTTGAAAAAAACGGATTTCCCGGTGACTTCCTGAAATATCTTAAAGAATTTCGCTTTCGCGGAAATGTTTACAGCAGCCGTGAGGGTGACATTGTCTTTCCTGCCAGGCCTGTCCTTCAGGTGGAAGCAAACATGCTTGAGGCACAGGTAATAGAAACCCTGCTATTGAACATTCTCAACTTCCAGACGCTGATTGCCACTAAAGCAAGCCGGATGCGAATGGTGGCCGGTGACCGCATGCTGGTGGATTTTGGGCTCAGAAGAGCCCAGGGTCCCGGCGGTTATTATGCGGCCAGGGCAGCAGTGGTTGGCGGATTTGATGCCACCAGTAACGTGCGCGCAGGCCGTGATTTCGATATCCCCATTTCTGGCACCATGGCCCATAGCTTCATACAGAGCTATGATGATGAACTTGAAGCTTTCAGGGATTTCGCCACGGCACATCCCGGCAACTGCGTATTGCTGGTTGATACTTATGATACCCTTGAAACCGGTATTCCCAACGCTATCACGGTAGGCAGGGAAATGGAGGAAAGGGGAGAAAAGCTTAAAGGGATCCGCCTTGACAGCGGCGACCTCGCATATCTGGCAAAAGAGGCCCGTAAGCAATTCGATAAGGCCGGACTGGATTATGTAAAAATTGCAGCCTCCAACCAGCTGGACGAACATGTGATTAAAAGCCTTAATGATCAGGATGCTCCAGTTGATCTTTTTGGAGTGGGAACCAGCCTTGTTATTGGCAGGCCGGATGCTGCACTGGACGGGGTTTACAAGTTGTCTTATGCAAACGGAAAGCCGAGGATAAAGCTGTCGGAATCCATCAGCAAGATAACCCTGCCCCATAGAAAACAGGTATACCGGATAATTAACGACAAGGAAGAATGGATAGGTGCTGACGCTGTAGCCCTGAAAGATGAAAAGGATTTTAAAAATATCCACAATCCTTTTGAGCCTGACAAATCGATGAACATCGAATTTTTTAAGAAATTACCCCTGCTTGAAAAAGTTATGGAAGAAGGTAAGCGTACTGCGAAAAAGCTTTCTCTAAAAGATATCTCGGCCTACCGGCAGCAAAGAATGGATCAGTTGCCCTGGGAATATAAAAGGTTTATCAATCCACATATCTACAAAGTCGGGATCAGCGATGGACTGAAAGCGGAAAGGGATAAATTGATTGCTCAGTATAAAAAGAGATAAATTGTTTACAAAAGCCGTGATTATATGGAGGGTCTCAAACTGGTTTTAAAAATCAAATGATCACCATATGAATCATCCCTGCTTATATTTTCAATATACCACAATACCGACTAATGAAAATAACTGATACTAATGAAAACACTTATCATTATAGATATACAAAATGATTTTATCCCCGGAGGTTCCCTGGAAGTTCCCGGCGGGGATAAAATAATCCCTGTGATTAACAGGTTGCAGGAAAAGTTTGAACTGGTAATAGCAACGCAGGACTGGCATCCTGAAAACCATATGAGCTTTGCCTCGAATCACCAGGGTAAAAAGCCTTTCGATACCATAGAGTGGAAGGGGTTGGACCAGATCCTGTGGCCGGATCACTGCGTGCAGAATTCCCCGGGTGCTGAATTTCATCCTGACCTGGATGTCCGTAAAATAGAGGCCATTTTCAGGAAGGGGATGGATAAAAATATTGACAGCTACAGCGGATTCTACGACAATGGCCATGAAAAGAATACAGGTCTGGCCGGATACCTGCGCGAACGCAATGCGGGGGAACTGTTCTTTTGCGGATTGGCTGCCGATGTGTGTGTCAATTTTTCGATCCTGGATGCCCTCAAGGAGGGGTTTTCAGTAACCCTGATCGAAGATGCAACCAGTCCGATCGATAAAGATGAATTTGAAAAAATAAAAAAGGATCTGACAGGGAAAGACTGCAGGCTGATCAACGGTGACTTCCTGGAATAATACAACTTACCCCATTCTTTTCATACTTAAACAGGGAGCGGAGGCTATTAATTTGTCCCGTCTGACTTTTTATGAATGCGACAGTTTCTTTTGACCTATTTGAGCTTTTCATAATTTCCATGACATCTGGCCCCCAGGCACCAGATAATATTAAGCTTTCCTGAATGGTCCATTGTCAGGGACATAATATTGTTTTATCTCCTTCATGCCAGGTTCTCCTCCCAATGCGGCTATTTCAAATAGGATTCCAATGCTTTATTATCTCCGATCTCAGACAACAACTTTCGCAGACCTTCAAGATTCCTTTTAAGAACTATCTCAACATCTTCATCTTCAACATGACCAATAATTCCAACAGGCCCTCTGTACCCGGATTCAGAAATCATCCGGATAATTTCTACATCTTCGGTGCCTTGCCCGAGTGGAAGTATCTTGGGGCTATCTTTATTCATGCCATTTAGATTTATACAATGAAGATAAGGCAACATCATCATAAATGCATCCGGCATCTTTTCCAAATGCTCATGGGCATGGTGGAAATTATATACAATACCAACGTTGGTGGATTTTACCCGTTTTATTATTTCAACAAGGTTTTCGGGTTCACCGCCCCAACCACCATGGTTATACATTCCCAGACGGCACCCTGATTTGACCAGCTCACCGGCGAGAATATCAATCCTTCTGGCAAGTTGGGTGTATCTTACATCATCCGGTTCATTGTGCAAGTCTTCGGGTGTTATCGAAACCCATACATCCAGATTAAGTGAATTGCGCCTGAAAAAATCAAGCTGGACCTTCATCCTTTCAGAAGACTTTAATGCTTCTTCATTTTGGGGAAGTCCGCCAGACCACCAAAAGGCAGCCATTCTGATGTCATTTTTATTCAATTGGCGTATTTCCTCATCGAATTCGGGGATGTTATTATCACGCCAATCGTATGCAAGAGATTTAAACCCCAGATCTCTAAGCATCTCTGCCCTTTCAGAAGGACTGCGTTGCCTGGCATCAAAAGGCACTATGCACCAGGGAACAATATTGTCCTTTGAGAAAACACTTTCGGAAGGTTGTGAACATGAGCCGATGATGGAAAACAATATCAACATCATTGGCATAGAGATTTTCCAATTAAGCATATTAAATAATTTATCATTAGCTCATTCTTTAATACTTTCCTCTCCAGGATCATTTCCGGTGGATTGGCGATAACCTGACCGTATTATTTCACCCTGGCCGTTTCCCGAAGCCAATTCTCCCAGGCCCAAAATCAAAGATATTTCCCGTCGTTCTTATCGGTAATCCTTACCACATTGATGGTATCCATTTTTTAGATTGGATCAGCAAATAGTCTAAACAATCTTTGTCTCTATTTTACTTTCTTAAATTTGTAATGGGGATTGGCGAAGATCCTGTGTCCGATAGATTCTGTGTGGCATGAAGAACATTCCATCTTTCCAAATGTGTTGTTCAGCTTTCCAGTATCACCATGGCAGGTCATGCATTCCTGAACATTGGCGCTATCATGGCCATTTGTCACATAAGTATTACTGAAATATTCATTCAACATACCGGCAATGCGGCATGCTACGTCTCCGGTCAACCGGCGGCATCTTTCTACACGCTGCCCGCTATCAGCCTTATATCCAGATTTTTTCACCCAGTTGGTGACAGATGCATGGCAGAGAGTGGATTCGGAAACAGATTCGGCAGGAGTGAAATCAAGAACGGCGGTCTGAGGCCTGAATTCGGGGATCGATCTCTTTTCATACCAACGGAAAAGTCCGGTGATAAGGGTATTCTGTATGGAATTGCCCTCCACCAGCAATCCGATAAGGGCTGAGGCACCATTAAGTGACCCGCAGACAGTACCGTAGCCACCGATACCGCTACGTCCGTACTTCATCATATGTAAAGGAAATGAAGTATATGGCTCGCCAAATTTATCGGCTAATTGAGACACTACACTTTTAAAAACAGCGAACATACAACTACCCTCTTCATAGTATTTATAGGCAAGTTCCGCAGTTACCTCAGGGTCTAAAAGAGAATATGCCCAGGAGGATTCAGTGGGCATGTACTCCAGTTTCCCGGGTACATCCATAGGTGGATATTCCGGCTTGAATACGTTCGAGAGAGTATATGCACTTGCTCCGCTACCGACCACAACACCGGCAAATATTTTCATTGCCTTACGTCTGTCCATAAGCAATCAGGATTTTAGTTTGACATTTTTTAAACCTTCAAAAATAATCATTCTCAGGAAAACCGGAAAAAATAAAAATTAACCACGAACACCAGATAATAAAAAAGAACTGCTGTGCATGTCTAATTTCTTGATCTGTTGTAAAACAAAACAAAAGCTATTACCGACACCATAGTAACAGAAAGGCCTGCAGGATATGAAACAGCCCCGGGAAGATTCAATCCCTCGGGGGCAAGAAGAATGTAAACCGATATAACCGAGGTCATGAAAACGGCCGGCAACAGTGAAATCCAGAAATTTTTCCTGTTGATGACCAGGTAAACCGTAATTGTCCATAATACAATTGTCGCAAGTGTCTGATTTGACCAGGCAAAGTATCTCCAAACAACACCGAAATCAATTTGGGTGAGCAGGAATCCTGCTGCAAACAAGGGAACACTTATGATCAGGCGGTTGATAATTGGCTTCTGGCCCAGTTTCATAAAATCTGCCACAATAAGACGTGCACTCCTGAATGCAGTATCACCGGAAGTTATCGGTGCGGCAACCACCCCCAGCAACGCAAGGACTGCCCCGAACCTGCCCAGGAGTGAATTTGATATCTCATTCACCACCCATGCGGCATTCCCCTGATGTTCGTCCATTATATCATTGAGCTCATGTACTCCGCCAAAGATACTCATGCTTATGGTGGCCCATATCAGGGCAACAATTCCTTCGGTAATCATTGCACCATAGAATACTGGCCTACCCTGCTTTTCGTTTTTCAGGCAACGCGCCATCAATGGAGCTTGAGTGGCATGAAAGCCGGATATTGCACCGCAGGCAATGGTAATAAACAGCATGGGGAATATCGGGAACCTGCTTCCTTCTGAATGAAAGTTGCGAAGTGTATCAAAGGTCAGTTCAGGCATATGGTATCCCTTTACCAGTAACGCGGTGATCAATCCAACGGCCATAAAAAAAAGGGCAAATCCGAAAACAGGGTAAACAGGGCCGATAATTTTGTTTATCGGCAGCATGGTCGCCACTATGTAGTAGATAAAGATCAGCCAAACCCAAAAGGTCATGGAATTGAATTCGGGCGTAAAACCGGCCAGTATCCTGGCGGGTCCCATTATAAAGACAGCCCCGACTATAACCATTAGAAATACCGTGAAGCCCCTCATGAATTGCATTACAGGCCTGCCCATATACATACCGACTATTTCGGTTATGCTTAACCCATTGTGCTTGACAGACAACATCCCCGAGAAATAATCATGCACTCCTCCCGCAAAAACAGCTCCCAGCACAATCCATATATAGGCAACCGGACCCCACATGGCACCGGCAACTGCACCGAAAATGGGGCCCAGCCCGGCTATATTCAGAAACTGTATCAGAAAAACCCTCCACCAGGGTAGTGGGATATAGTCAACTCCATCGGTCATTGTGGTTGCCGGAGTTGAACGGCCGGGGTCAGCCCCGAAAACCTTTTCAACATACCTTGAGTAAAAGAAATAACCCAGTAAAAGAACAATTGTGCAGATAGCAAGTGTAATCATTAACCTGTACCTAATAACTTGATGGATGTTTCAGATGCAATTTATCCGGTTCTTTGTCTTCCTCCTTCCTGACCAGGTACAGGAGGCACTGCAGGTATATCATAAGATCCCGAAACCAATTCTTCAGGACCAAGTTCCATACCTGAATCCATCATTTCTTCCCAGGTTATTTCTCTGCCCGAATATGCTGACTCACGACCCATAATGGCAATCATATTTGATTCACAAATAGCCTGGGTTTCATTCACATAATTACCTGTGCGGATAGCTGTAACCAAATTAATATGCTCCTGATCCTTAGGCGATATGGCTAACCTGCCAGTGGGCTGGCCGTCTTCTCCAAGTGGATACTCATATTCCCAGATAAGATCCCCGCTATAATCCCAGATCTTGTCTTGCGAATTTGTATAACCTTTTGTTCCGAAAATTAATTCTTCATTTCTATTTGCGCAGTTTAGAACCTGACGACACATACTGTGCATGTGCCTTCCATCATCATATTCAAAATCAATACTGAAAAAGTCAAATTGATTACCTGTAGGCCTTCTGGCCCTGCCTCCAAAACCAGCGCATTTTGTGGGAATTTTCTCGAAAAACCAATTTACAACATCCAAATTATGTACATGCTGCTCCACAATATGATCGCCCGACAACCAGCACCAGTTGCCCCAGTCACGAATCATATATTCAATATCACTCCAGCCTGGCTGTCTCACAACATGCCATAACGGGCCACCATTCCAGTAACAGTTTGCTGAAATAATATCACCAATGGCACCGTTTTTAACCATTTCAAAAGTCTTGTTATAATCGGGAGAATTCCTTCTCTGCGTTCCTACAACAACATTCAATCCGGCTGATTCTGCCATTCTGCCGGCAGACATCACGGTACGTATGCCAACAGGATCTACACCGACCGGCTTTTCAGCAAATATATGCTTGCGTGCCTGAACGGCATATGCAAAGCTTGCGGGACGGAAATAAGGCGGTTCGCACAGAATTACATAATCCACACCGGAATCTATTACTTTCTTATAGTTATCCAATCCCGTAAAACAATTCTCCTCAGGTATATCCACTCCCGCTCTCTCTTTTATAGCATTTCTGCATCTTTCCAGCCTGTGGGGAAAAACATCTCCAAGAGCAGTAATTTGAAGATTTGGTCCCGCATTAAGGAAGTTCATTGCAGCACCCGTCCCGCGACCACCACATCCGATAATGCCAGCCTTTAAAACAGGTCCGTCAGGGGCCTGTTCAGGAAACACAGGTGCAACATATGTCGCCTTTCTGCTGCAGCCAGAAACAACAGCTCCAACCCCCAGTGCCCCGATGGCACCAATAGCCGCAGCGTCACCAAGGAATTTTCGCCTGCTTAAATTGCTTGAATTTTGATTCATAGTTTAAAGTGTTTTAGTTTAACAACAAAGAAAAGGAATTTATCCAAATTATAAGAAAATTAACCTTAGTGAATCACCACCAGCCTGACGGTGGATTTCAAATCCAGATCCATCCACATAGCCTGATGGCAGACAGGCAGGCTGCGGGTCATTTCAGGATGGCCGCGGCTTTTGTAGCAACCGGCGGTATGGGGAGAAACAATCTAAACCAGATTTTCCTGCTCAATCCCTATCTTTTTCAAAGCATACCTGCTCTCCTTCAGGTAGTCGCCATACACGGTTATCCAGTGAAAACCCGGCATCTTTTCAGCCAGAAGCATATCATCGCAGTCATAGCTGATATTGATCTGGGTACGGCAGATAGGCATAAACGGGTTCTCAACTATCTTTCCGGGCAGTCCGATGTACTTTTTGAACGAAAAATCGGGAATGATATTCGTGATAATTTGCCCCACCTTCATTTCCACCTTCGGAGCTGCGCCGTAGTCAGATTCAAAATGGGTAAGTATTCTTGCAGGTTCAAGGTTTTTCCCGTCCATCCTCCTTGGTGCGGTGCAATGTGAAATTGTTTTGATCCCGCCATGCGGATAGGTGGGATTGTTGAAGAATACCGGTTTCCCGGAAATATTCGCCATCAGCATTCCCGCAGGCACGACAACAAAATCGGATTCACAAAAAGCCAGGTAACCGGCATCATTTAACAGTCCAAGTGTCAGACATGCGGCAGTCCCCGATACCGGCATTATCGTACCCATGCAATGGTTGATGGTGATAGCCCGGCAATCATAATTCTCCATGACCCGCTTCATCACATCCTCAAGAAGAAAGCATTTGTCCACAAACTCACGTTTCGTCTCCAGGGTCACTCCGCTCTCCCCCAGGTAGGCATCAGCCCTGCTCCGTGCCCTTGAAACCGCATGCCTGTCAGCCATTGCCGCGGCTGTCAGTTTCCCCAGTTCGTCGTATGAAAACGCCCGGATATTCAAACGGTATTTATCATCGACATGTTCCCGGATGACATTCGCAGGCTGCGCCCATCCCCCTGCGCCACCCACTGCAATAATCCCTGCATCCAGGGTGTTCTTCAGACCGCACAGCGCCCTCAGCCTCCACATGATCTCATCCTGGCTGTCAATTACAACATCATTGAAATCAAGTCCGGGAATTGCATGCTCATCGGTGTGTCGCCGCAGGTAGCGGGGACTGATTATCTCGTACCAGAGGTAGACAGGACCCGATTTATGGCGGCAGAAGAAGATCATATCCTTATCCATCGCAAGCAGCGCATCAAAAATACCGCTGCCGCCACCGGCTGCGTAGACCAGAAAAAGATCAGCCCTGTCAAGTCCCCCGACCCCCTCCAGATCACTGGTATTCCGCACACCCGACACCGGAAGGAACTCAACGGGGAAGTCGGCTTTCGCCTTGATACAATCAAGTTCTCCTTTAATACTGGCAATTTCCCTCTCAGCATCCTCCCCGGTCTGCAAGCCTCCCCAGTTTCTCCATGAAGTCTGATCGCGCTGCACAGGCACCTCATAAGTCAGCACCGGTTTGACCACAAGCGGCTTTCGCCTGATCTCAAAGCTCTCTTCCATCTGAACAGAAGCAAGAGCCGGCCATGAAAGGCCGGGCAACACAACCGCACCAAGAGCCGATGTTCCCGTTACCTGCAGGAACTCGCGGCGTGTCACACCACCGGACATCTGATTATGCCCGCCCGGGATATTTTCATGATTCCCGCCGCAACATGAGCGAACCGGACCAAATCCCGTATTTGAAGCTGTACTGTCTTTTTTGACCATGGCAACCTCCTTTTTATTGTTTATCAAAGTTTATCAAATCAAATAAAAATAGGTAAAAAAGCAAGTCAGATCAAATTAAAATGTTATTAAGCAACTCAGCGGGAACTGAAGATCAGTCCGGGAACTCAGCGGGAGCTGAAGATCAGTCCGGGAACTCAGCGGGAGATGAAGATCAGTCGGGAACTCAGCGGGAGATGAAAATCAGACCGGGAACTCAGCGGGAGATGAAGATCAGTCGGGAACTCAGCGGGAATTTCCCCGAAAGGGTAATAAAAGAGATTAAT
>SLGC01000006.1 GCA_007123885.1 Bacteroidales bacterium
TCCAGTGAAGAGGAGCCTTTCCTGGGCCAGCTTCTCACCAATGGTTTGATTCATCTTATTTTTGCTTCCGTTGCGCTGGGTTACGGATTTACAAGGAACTGGCTTATAAATGAGAAGAAAAAGCAGGAACTCCAAAAGGAAAAGATGTCGGCCGAGCTGAACTTCCTCAAATCACAGCTTAATCCGCACTTCCTTTTCAACGTCCTCAATATGGCCTATTCGAGTGCCAGTCAGTCAGGCGATGACCGGACGGCAGATATTATTGAGAAGCTTTCCGGACTTATGCGGTACATGATTTATGAAAGTAATGTTGAGAAGGTCGAGGCAGAAAGAGAAATTGAATACATCGGTAACTATATTGATCTGCAAAAAATGAGATTGTCGGCCGATATCCCTGTTTCAATCAACTTCAGGGTAACAGGCAACCCGGCAGGTCTCCGGATCGCACCCCTGATCCTGATCTCATTTATCGAGAATGCCTTCAAGTTCGGACTCAAACTTGATAAGAAAACTGAAATTGATATATCTTTGGTATTCACTAATGGCAAGATGGAATTCAGTACTTTCAACCAGATATTTAACAGCGTCAATTCCATGAGTGAGAATAGTTCCGGAATTGGAATTGCAAATACCCGGAAAAGGCTGGAGATGCTTTATCCGGATAAGTACAAACTTGAAATAAAAAATAACGGGAAGGAATTTCGGGTGAGGCTCCTGCTTGACCTTACCTGATTCATTCAAAGAGTATTCCCCGGTTTAAACGGGCACCAAAATCTTCGTCGATTTCACATGCATTATTTATCTCGTCTTGCAATAGTTTTTGGATGTGAAATCCATGTTATTCTGTCTGCCGGGGTCTGATAAGGTTTTTGACTGATAAAATCTCAATAACTTTGAGATAAATAAAATAACTGTTTCAAATGAAGTGTACAGTAATTGATGACGAGCCCTTTGCCCTTGACCTGTTAAAAGACTACGTCAGGCGCACTCCTTTTCTCGAAGAAGGAGAGTGCTTCAGTAATCCTTACAAGGCACTGGCATATCTCAACAATGAAAAACCAGACCTGATTTTCCTTGATATCAATATGCCTGAGCTGACAGGCATCCAGCTATACAAATCTTTGCCATCACCTCCCCTGGTGATCTTCACCACCGCCTACCCGGAATATGCTGCAGAGAGCTATGAATACAATGCAGTTGACTACCTGGTGAAACCCATTAAATATGAACGATTCCTTAAAGCCGTCAACAAGGCATTGTGTCTGACGGCGTCTTCCGGGATAACTATTCCTTCAGCAATTCCGGAAAAGCCTGGTCATAAAAAGGGATATATCATGATAAAAAGCGGAAACCGCCTTGTGAAAGTGTTTCCTGATGATATTCAATATATAGAGGCAGCCGGGAATTATATGTGTTTCCACATAAAGGGAAAAAAACTTATGTCTCTGCTAAATATGAAAGATGCGCTCGGGATTCTTCCTGAGGATGAGTTTGTGCGTATCCACAAGTCGTACATCATATCGCTCAAGCACCTTGAAGCTGTAGAGCGGCATGATGTTGTTGTTGCAGGCAGGCAAATACCAATTGGCATAACCTACCGGGAGCATTTCACCCGGAAAATGGGAAGCCAATAACCTCCGAATAGGATTTCGCCTATCTGAAAACGGCAAAGGCATATGTTACATTCGGCTTCTTTGACTGGAAAAAACTGGATGATCCAGGTAATCTGTTTGAAGGGACCGGCAAAGATATGCGGCATACCGCGGGCCGATACAATAGATAAGGATCTGCTGAAAAAATGGATAATAGCTTCGGCTGAATTATTCAAATAATGACAGGTAAGACCCCGGGATACAGGATCCAAAAGTTTCCCAAAACCAGGATTGCAACTCTTGATGTCTGTGCCGTGGGGATCCAAAAACACCATATCCCTGCATTACTGGAAATCGATGTAACAGAAAGCAGGCAGAAGGTTAAACTCTACAGAAAGAAAACCGGAAAGATTTCATTTACTGCCTGGCTGATTAAAATTATTGGTGCAACGATCAAGGATCATGATCAGGTAGCCTGTGACCCGGGAAATATCCTCAACGCACCCAACCAGCTTGTAATGACACAATCAACCGCTGAAAGGTATTTTGGTGATGATGATCCCATTGGCAAAACCGTGCAGATGTGGGGCAACCAGGAATGGGAGGTTACCGGGGTAGCAGAAGACCCTCCATCCAACAGCCACCTTAAGTTTGATATTGTTGGTTCCTTTATAACCCTGCCAATGTCCCAATCTGCCGCCTGGGTGTCAAACAACATTTATACTTATATCCTACTGCAGGAGGGAACTGATCCAAAAGATATAGACAATCATTTCGAATACCTTGTTGTTACCTATGCAGGTCCTGTCTTTGAGGAGTTAATGGGAGCATCGATGGCGGAACTTGAGCATCTTGGAAACCGTTACAACTATTTTTTACAGCCATTGACAGATATTCACCTCAGGTCGGATATGCCTTTTGAAATGGAAGTCGGTGGGAATATTACCATGGTCTACGTATTTATCCTGATCGCTCTTTTCATTCTGGGAATTGCAGCCATAAACTTTATGAACCTGGCAACCGCCAGATCAGCGAAGCGGGCCAAGGAGGTGGGATTAAGAAAGATAGCAGGCTCCAGCCGCACCAGGTTGATCGGCCAGTTTCTGACTGAATCGGTGCTTCTTACAGCAACTGCATTATTGATAGCTATTGTAATCGTTATTGCAGCAATGCCGGCATTTAATAATATAGCAGGCAAGCAGATCATATTAACAGATCTGCCGGTTTCCCTTACATTCGCCGTACTCATATCAACTATATTAATAGTGGGATTTGCTGCGGGAAGTTATCCTGCATTCTTTCTGGCAGGCATTGATCCATTGGTAATATTCAGGGGAAGGTCAGGGGCGGGGATGAAGAGCAGCATTTTACGAGGCATTCTTGTCACCCTGCAATTCATAATCACTATCGGATTGCTGATTGCCACTTTTATTGTCTATAACCAGATCTACTTCATGCGAAATAAGGATCTCGGGTACAATCCCAA
>SLGC01000443.1 GCA_007123885.1 Bacteroidales bacterium
CCTGTAATAGAACCCTGTCCGGTAGGAGGGTATCCGCATTCCAGAGTTTTCGCCAACCTGACAAGTTCCTGAATGAAGATCTCTTTTTCAGCAGGTGTTATTAAGGTATACAGCCAGTCATATATTATGGCACCGGTCACCATCATTCTGCCTGTAACCCGGGCCGCAACCCCGAATTCAGGAAGTCCGGTTCGTTTTAACAGTACAAGAGTGGAATCGATAATAGTTCTTCCAAGTTTCAGGTCATTAGTGATTAAATATTTGACGGCGTCCCACTCAATTTTTACCTGCAGAATTCCGGCTGATTGCTTATCCAGACTGTCAATTACTGTTTGAAGCAGGGGCGACTCCAACCGTTTCCCAAGTTCAGCGATATCTGAACCACGCAAATAGAGCCTGGGATGTTCCGGTGGTGGAACCGGAATCAGCACATCATTAACCTTTTTCCAGCGGATCTCTGTCGTTTGTTGTGCCTGAATTGATGAGCATATGCATATACCAATAATAAGGATAGTTACGAAAGTAGAAAGAAATTTTCCCGTGACTTTTCTTATATGAAATTCGGATGACATAAAGTTTAAGTTTAATTTAACAGGACACTAATTTGGCAGCCATTATAAAATTCTATTCTTTAAAGGTCAAAAATATTCCATAATTATTAATTCCGGCCACTTCGTCTAAATAAAGTCATTAGGAAAAAAGACACTGATATCAGTGACCCGTGATTCACCGGAACTTACAATGGTAGTGAATTAGTTCCGGTTACTGTTCAGTGGTCCGGTGGCCCGGGCATCTCTGATCCAAATGCAATACGTGCAGCCATAAAGTGTTATCCGTTAATTTTTCTTGTTAAAACAAAATTATTACTTTTATGGGATGCAAGATTGCTAACCTTGCATCCGATACTAAAAAACAATAAACTAAACTCAGATATAATATCATGAAGACCTGGAATTTCGGAATTATTGGTGCGGGGCTTATTGCCGATTTTCATGCGAAAGCAATTGAAAGCATACCTAATGCCCGTCTTGTTGGGATTTGCGGAACCAACAAGAATAAAGTGCAGAATCTTACAGGCAAATACCATTGCAGGGCTTTCAGCCATCATAGCGAAATGCTGCAATCGGATGAAATTGATATTGTAACTGTTGCCACACCCAGCGGTGCTCACCTTGATCCTGTACTGGAGGCTGCCCGAATGGGAAAGCATGTAATTTGCGAAAAGCCTCTTGAAATAACGCTCGACCGTATTGACCGGATGATAGAAGCGCATAAAAAAGCAGGCACTTTATTGGGCGGAATTTTCAACTTCCGTTACAATGATTCCCTTAAGCATCTTAAGACGGCTTTTGACAACGGACGGTTCGGCACAATTACCTTCGCTGCCGTATACACCCCATGGTGGCGGGGAGATAATTACTATAAAGACAGCTGGCACGGCACATGGAAACTGGATGGTGGCGGGGCATTGATCAACCAGTCCATTCATATGATCGATCTGCTTCAGCACCTTATGGGACAGGTCGAATCCCTTCAGGCATATATTGCCACACTTGGCCATGATATAGAGGTTGAAGATACGGCGACAGCTGTCCTCCGGTTCCGAAATCAGGCTCTTGGGACAATATACGGTACAACAGCTTCATTTCCCGGCCAGCCCCGCCGGATTGAAATAACAGGAACAAAAGGTACAGTAGTGCAGGTAGATAACACCTTTACTGTCTGGGAGTTTGCCGACCAGACGGATGCTGACAGGAAAATACTTGAAGAATCAAGGCAGGCCGAAGCCGGTGGCGGTTCATCCGATCCGGGTGCAATTCCTTTTCAGCCGCATGCAAAAAATATTTCTGCTTTTATTGACGCAGTCGAAGCAGGAAGAGATTTTGAGATTAACGGCCCCGAAGCAAGAAAAGCCGTGGAAATTGTGCTGGCCATATATACATCAGCCAGGGAATCAAGAATGGTTGTTTTCTAACAGGCATTTCTGGTCTGTTTACGTGAAGGCCACATTTATCGCCGATGTTGTAATCAAAAAAAAATGCAAAAACTGATAAAAACTGAAATTATGAGACTAATTAAATATTTAGCTGCTGTATTTGTTATAGGAGTACTTCATAGTTGTTCAGACCGGACCGGGGTGAACTATGTTGAAGGGCTTTCTTACCTGGATAATTCTCCCGTAAGGATAGAATATGAAAACGGAAAAATAACCAATGTGGTTAATATCAGAAGACTGTCTGATCCCAACAGTAAAATTTATGTTGCACCAGGGCTTATTGATAATCAGGTCAACGGTTTTATGGGGGTATCCTTTGTGGATACCGGAGGGGAATTGACCGATGAAGGTATCAGGCTTGTTACCACATCATTGTGGGAACGGGGTATCACCAGTTATTTTCCCACCCTGACAACCAATGACCACCAGATATTCCTCAAGAATTTCGCCTTGCTGGCAGAAACAAGAAAAGATCCTTCCCTGCTGGGATCCATCCCGGGATTTCATCTTGAAGGACCATATATATCACCTGTTGACGGATTCAGGGGAGCTCATCCGCTGAGATATGTGCGGGACCCTGATTGGGATGAATTTATGGAGTTATACGAAGCAGCTGAGGGTAATATCCTTCAGGTATCACTGGCACCGGAAGTACCGGGTGCAATGGAATTTATAGAAAGATGCCGTGATATTGATGCAGTAGTTGGCCTTGCACATCATAACGGTACGATGGAGGAGATAACCGAGGCAATTGACAAAGGTGCCAGGCTTGCCATACATCTTGGCAACGGCCTGGCCAACACGATAAATCGGCACAATAACCCTCTCTGGCCGCAGCTTGCGGACGACAGGATGATGGTTGGCATGATATGCGATGGCATTCATCTTCGGCCCGAACAGATAAAGGTTTTTTACCGGGCAAAAGGTCCTGACAGGATAGTCATAACATCCGATGCCAGTTCACTGGGAGGTCTGCCTCCGGGATACTACCTGAATGCCATTGGAGATACTCTTGAGATTACTCCTGAAGGTGCTATTGTTTATCCTGCACAGCAGGTTCTTGCAGGATCGGCACAGGATCAGTCAGTTGGTGTAGGCAATGTAATGAGGGCTACCGGCTGTTCGCTGGCAGAGGCAATTCAGATGACCAGTACAAATGCAGCACAGCTGTATTCACTGGAAGATCGTGGTGAGCTGATTTCCGGAAAAAGGGCAGACATCATCCTCTTTACAATGGAGGATTACAAGATGGATGTTAAGAAGACCATTGTTGCCGGTGAAACAGTTTATAACGCACTGGAATAACTGCTCCTTTAATCTGAACTATGCAATTGGTCCATACCCTGCCACAGATCAACCCCTTCATCTTATTCTGTCTGTCAGGGACTAACTGGATTTTCAAAAAAACTATGGTTCAGGTATAAGTATTCCAGGGGTAACATGGGCATAGGCCGCACGGAGTGCCTGTCAAGGAACTGAAGGTAGCCGAAAAAGGGATTTTCTCCGGTTCCCGCGTTCTCGATATCAAATGTCCGGGTTATTAAAAACGCTAACAGGCCACTAAAACTGAATAACTGAGGTGCCGGATATTCAACTATCCTGTATTTCTCATCGACATCAATCCCGGCTTTTTCAGCCGCAATCCGTATGGCGGTTTTTAGTCCCCCCAGCGTATCGGCCAGTCCAAGTCCAACGGCATCTTTTCCGGACCAGACTCTTCCGCGGGAAACAGCTTCAACCTCATCGATTTCTTTTCTTCGGGTCTCGACAATCTCATTTAGGAATGTATTG
Organism: Bacteroidales bacterium; assembly: GCA_007123885.1. Lineage (GTDB taxonomy): Bacteria > Bacteroidota > Bacteroidia > Bacteroidales > PUMT01 > PXAP01. Next base: position 3,788 of record SLGC01000443.1, read on the forward strand.
TATGAGCTTACCATCATTTTCTCTATAATTTCTTCCTCCTCTTTTGAAAATGTCCTGTCCATCAGAGGTATATTGAAAAGGGGAATGGAAATGCCAAAACCCAGATCGGCGAATTCTCCTTTTTTCACATGATCGGTACTGTATCCCACCCTTTCTTTTACCCCGTCATCGTATAACCATCCGGATATTAACCCGACGGATCCGGTAAGTGTATTCGGTGCAGTTACAATATTATCGCTGTACAAGGAGATCCAATAACCTCCTGAGGCGGCAACTGAACCATGAGAGATGACAACAGGTTTCTTTTCTCTGGTCTTCCTCAGTTCCTCAGCAATTATATCAACGGCCATTATTGTGCCGCCGGGCGATTCTACACGCAATACAATAGCTTTTACACTGTTGTCCTCCCTGGCTTTGGAAATATCCTTTGCAAGTGATCTGGCCCTCATGCCGGTTTCCATGTCACAGAATCCCACCGCATATATAACAGCTATCTCAGGCCTGGAACCCCAACCATATTCAGTACGCTGAAGTATCCGTTCCAGCTGTGCCCCCTCGAGGATTGTCCTTTCTTTTCCCTCTGCCCTGTTAAGTATATCATTAATATCTTCCCAACGTCCGAGCCTGTCCACCAGACCATGTTCAAGCGCCTCTTCTGCCGTAAAGTAAAATATTTCGTTTACAAGCTTCTCATATTGTTCTTCCGTAAATCCGCGGTCTGAAATGATCTCTTCCTTAACAAAACCGTATTGGTTGTCGACCAGTTTTTGCCTCTGCTCGCGATCTTCATCGCTCATCCCATCCCTGGTAAAAGATTCAAAGCCGGATTTATATTCATGGAGCCGGAATTCCTTAACGCCTATACCAATCTTGTCAAGCATATTTCCCATGTACATATTTCCCATGACATAACCCGGAAGGTTGACCGATCCCATGGGATGCATCACAACAAGGTCGGCTACCGAAGCAAAATGATATGTGTTCATGCCTGCATTGTCGATGTAGATAACAACCCTTTTGCCACTTTCGCGCAGTTTCCTTAGCTGCTCCCTGAGTTCCCACAGCATCGTGGGATTGATGGCCATGCCGGAAGTACTGATTACCACGCCACCAAAGCGGGCACTCTCAGACAGATCTTCAATAAGATTCAACTTATTGATGAAAGTACTTGCATTGTCAAAATGCCTGTATTTCTGATAACGAACCGGGTTATTCAGTTCAATGCCTGCATAATTCCCGGGGTTTCGGAAGGCTTCATCCAGCAGGTTCTTCTCGTAGGAACCAACCCTTATAGAATATGTATTGTGGCTGTATCCTGAACCACTCTTGAATCCACTCTGAGTTGAGACCCCGACACTGCCCAGGCTGAATTCAATGCCAAAAGTCAGCATGTTGTTTTGGAAATACCTGCCTGTAGCCCGGACTCCCGGCAGCGCCTGGACCACAACGCCCATGCTCCAGTGGCCATCGGAGGCTCTCATATTGTTGCGAAGGGCATAATCGCCGAAAACGGTAAGCCTTTCATTACCGAACGGTCTTACCGCGATATCAACCACTCCTTCATAGTGGTCAAACCGGGAAACGGTTGTCCCGGTAAAACCAAGGGATAATTTTGTGGACGGGCGATAGATCGTTCCCATTGAAAAGGTATTTTGCCGTTCAAAAAAATCTGTATCCCTGAATGAAAAATTATAGCTTACACCAAGGCCAAAGGTTTTCGATCCAAAACCGGTCGACAGCCTGTAATCAGTAACTCTTTGGTCTTCCACTGAATGATTGGCTATAGCCAAACCTGTTGCCGGCCACGCTCCGTATGAAGGTAAACCAAAAAACAGTCCCCTCCTGCTTAATCCGCTATATTCACCTGACCAGGAAAACATAAAATCAGGGTGTTGTTGATAATTCAACAATGCCGGATTGTCAAATCCGTACAGGCCCAGTTTCATCGCCCCGGATGATGCCAACAGAAATTCATTTCTCCTGTGATAATCTTCAAACCCTGGTTGTGAACTCACCGGAATGGCAAGGATAACCAATGCTGTAACAAAAAATATCCTTTTCATAAGTAATTTATTTTGGTTAATTGGCCTGATCTGTCCTGTCATGAATAAGTGTCATTAAATCCAAACCATAATCGAGCTTTTCAGAAAGAACCTTTTTGATGATCCCGGCATCCAGCAGATCCGAATGGAACGGGAAGCATCAATCGGCAGCTCCGTTCTGTGAAGTATATTTTCATACAGTCTGTTCAAAAACCAAAAAGGGATTTACGCGACAGAACTTTCTGAAAAACATCAGTAATCTGTTTTCCCACTCTTTGGTTCGAAGCGGTTTTTGAAGAAAAGAATGAGTACCCTATTGCCCCTGCCTTTGCATTGCGGACTCTATATCTTCAATAGTTTTAGGGGCATTTGCCGACAGGACAATGTTGCCGTCTTCGGTTATCAGAACATCATCTTCAATCCTGATCCCTATACCGGCATATTTTTCGTAAACCGGCCTCACCTTTTCTACAAAAGCATCAAGCTCTTCTGTTGAAGCCATATGACCAAAAAGCTGGTGAAGGTATTCAAGCCGGTCGCCAAGAAGATATATACCTGGTTCTATTGTCATAACCATTCCAGGAAGTATTTCCCTGCCTCCTGTTTCAGGATCAAGAATGTAGGAATCCCGGTCCGGTGCATTCAGGTCACCATAGCTTCCAACATCATGAACATGGAGTCCGATATAATGATTATTGCGGTACTGGATATAGAATCGTTTCTGCCACCATGATGTGGTGTCGGTGACAAGTCCGATATCATAAAGACCCCGTACAATTATCTCTGTTGCCCTGTGATGACAATCAAGAATTCTCTGTCCGGGCACCATCAGACTGATAGCTTCCTGGTTGGCTTTGAGGACCAGGGAGTAAAGTTCTCTTTGCGTTTCACTGAATATTCCGTTTACGGGAATGGTTCTTGTTACATCGGCAACGTAGCCGTTATGGGAAGCCCCTACATCCATAAGCAGTAAATCACCATCCTGAAGTATACGGTCATTATGAACATAATGAAGTATTGCAGCATTGGGACCGGATCCCACTATTGATGAAAAACCCGTAGTAAGACCGTTTTTCATGAAAACATATTCTATTTCCGCCTGCACATCCCATTCTTTCTGACCGGGAGTTACGGTCTGCAAGGCTCTTCTGTGCGCCAGTCCGGTTACTTCCACAGCCTTTTTCAACTGGGCAATTTCCCATTCGTCCTTGATAACTCTCATTTCATGGATCGTAGGTTCCAGGTTGGTATGAAATGTACCTGAAAATTTGGGATCAGCTTGCTTAATTCTATCCTGGACTGTTCTGTCGGCTGTATGCACTGAAACCGATTCCTTGCCGGCCAAAAGTCCGGGAAGCTTTTCATCCAGTTCCCTGATCTGGTAAGCGGCATCAGCACCGTATTTCTCAATTGCTCCCTCTGTGCCGGGCCTTTCCCCATCCCATAGTGTGGACATTGGTTCCCGGGGAAGAACGAAAAGAGTATAGGGAGTATCCGAAAAAGGATCAAGTATTGCAACTGCTCCGCGTTCTCCGGTATATCCTGTCAGGTATATAAAATCATTTCCGGTTCCTGCAGAAATTATTGCAATATCACCTTCCATCTTATCCATGAGCCTCCTGCGGCGAAGCTCAAAAACACCGGCATCAAAACCAGGTGCATCAAACTGGCTTATAAATTCTGCCGGCAGCTGACAGGGATCATCCTGTTGTCCGGAATTGCTATTGCTCATCCCTGTTGTCATACAAAAGGCCATCAAAAGAGCCGTCAAATATCCTATTTGCATAAATCCCTACTGAAAAATTGATCCAAATTGATAAAATGGGTCTGTTAGATTTCTTCTTTTCCTGTATTTCGTACAGGAACGATCCAGCATGTTAAAATCAAGTTAGACTACAGGTTCCCATCCGGGTTCATATTCACGTTTCCACAGGGCAAGTGCCTCACGATCAAGCGCCTGGCCGTTATTGACATTTATATCAAACCCCCTGCCGATTCTTGAGGCTATATTTGCAAGATGGCCAAGATCTGTGCTTATTACACCTTCATCAATAGGAGATCTTTGTTTTTCCTTACCCCTGATTGCCTCAAAGAAGTTAACCACATGCTGTGTAGTCATGTCACCACCACCACCAAGACCAACGCCACCTTCTTCACCGGCCGACTGGCTGTCGCGTATCATTTTTCCACCGCGGTCATAAAGCTTGTAACCTCCGCGATCAACATACACAGAACCTTCTGAACCAAAAATGATTGTGCCCCTTCCACTTCCATAAGTCGAGTGCCCGCTTCGGCTCTTGCCATCCCATTTAATGATCTTGTTACCCGGGAATTTCCAGGTTGCATCCATAGTATCGTACATTGTCCATCCGTCTTCATGAAAATGGAATTTTCCACATGCTACATCTATCCTTTCGGGATAATCTACCTGCAGAGCCCAGCGCGCAATATCGAGTTCATGTACCGCATTGTTACCGGTTTCGGCAGTACCCCAGGTCCATCCATACCAGTGCCAGTTGTAATTCCATGTATCATGCATATAAGGCATTCTTGGAGCAGGTCCCTGGAACAAATCCCAATCAAGTCCGTTTGGAACAGGCGCTGGTTGTGGAATGGGAGATTCGCCGCGTGCATTTGTGTAAAATGCAATAGCCTTATATGGAATGCCAATAGCACCGTTATGTATTTCATTTATTATTTCTATAGATTCATGCGATGACCTTTGCTGGTTGCCCATCTGGATCACTTTGCCATATTTTTTCTGAGCTCTTACCAGCAACTCTCCCTCATGTGGATTATGACTGCATGGTTTTTCAACATATACATGTTTGCCGGATTGCACAGCATAAATGGTACCGGGAGCATGCCAGTGGTCAGGGGTGGCATCGATGATGGCATCTACCCTTTGATCCTCATAGATCTTGCGAACATCATTTTCCAGCTGTGGTTTGTAATCCAGCACTTTCGAAAATCTTTCGGTGGCACTTTTACGTTGCCTGTCCATTACATCACAAAGGTAAAGTAACCGGACATTGCTTTCTTTCCTTGCAATAGGTTGAGGGAAGGCACCAAGTCTACGGCCAAGACCGACAATAGCCACATTCAGCCTGTCATTGGCTCCAATTATTCTCTGATAACTTGTTGCACTCATATTAGCGCCGCCCATGGTTATTCCTGCAACACCCAGTGCAGATTTTTTAATAAAGGACCTTCTTGAATTCATAAGTAACAGATTTTTATAGTTTAACTAAACCATTTTTATTGCTAAATTTTCAGCCCCCAAGATAATAAATTTTTTATCAGTAACTTTAATCATATGGAAACAAAAATCCGGAGTTATCCGCCAAAAACTGCAACCGGCCAATTATCGTGAAGTTTTTCTTTTACATCATTTACCCGGCCGTCAAAAGGTAAAATTAATTATTTCAGGAGATATTAATTTTCACTAAAGCTGACATTTATAAAAACTATCTCAGGCCTGTTTCCCAGTCTCATGGGAGGTCCCCAGGTACCGATTCCATTTGATACATATACCTTCATGCCGTCAATTTCCTCAAGGCCCCTGCTTACTTTGTAAACCATCCTGGTGATAAAGTTAAGCGGCCAAAGTTGTCCGTGATGTGTATGACCTGACATCTGGAAATGGACACCTGCAGCAGCTGATTTTTTTAGATCAAAAGGCTGGTGATCGAGCATAATTACTGGCAAATCATCTTCAATGCCGGCAAGGAGGTCCTCAAGGTTTTTCCTTGTCATGTCTGTAAACCTGTTTATAACAAGATCTTCTCTTCCTGCCAGGTAAAAGCTGTTATTTATGTTTATTACCGTGTCCCGAATAAGATAAATACCATGGCTGGTAATATATTCGGCTGCCGTGTCCACCCCTCCTATATATTCATGATTTCCTGTTACCCCGTAAACTCCAAGTGGTGCCGAGAGGTCTTTTATTGAACTGCCAAGATCCATTTTAATAACGGGTCCAACATCCTCATCGAGAATATCACCGGCAAGAAGTATCATGTCAGCTTCAAGCGAGTTAACTTTTTCTACCATCTTTCTTATGCGGTGTTTTGGAGTCAATGTGCCAAGATGAATATCAGAGATCAAAACCATGCTGACCGAATCCATTTGGCTGTTTCTTTTGTCGAGATTCACTTCAAGCCTGTTAATCCGGGGATACCAGGTATTTACATGTGCAGCGGCAACGATCAATACAACAATTGCCAGTGTGCTGAAGAACAAAACCTTCTTCGTGTGGAGAGAGTTGCTCAGCCAGGTTGCCGGAATAACAGGAACAGCCAGGTTCAGAACTCTCACCAGGTCAATCATTACCAGTATTAACAGGATATATAACATTGCTCCCAGCCAGAAAGAGCCTGTCCAGATCAGGAAAGAAGCCGGCTGCCCCAGCCAGAAATTCTCAACTATCCTTCCGACAATAAATGCCAATGAAATAAACAGGAACGCAAAAAGATAAACACTCCTTCCTTTTGAACCGGAAGGAAGTGCCTGCCAGCCCCTTATAAAGATGTAATAATTTACAAGAAGGTAAACAAAGATAACAACGCTGTAAAAGACAATTATAGAAAGTGGTCGCATATAGATCTGTTTCCTGTTTTAAGTAGTCAGGGGAATATTTGATTTTATCCTTTTTGCCATTAAAATTAACAAACCGGAACACAAAAAGTTCTAAATTAATATTATTTGATATTTTTATGGCAGTTTTGCCAATTCTGGTTTCACACTACAAGTAAGTCTGAAGCCATAGCAGGTAAAACAAAATTTGACAGGCATCATTTACAGATCATCATGAAATGGTAAAATCATTTCCTTACAGCAACCTGATGTTCCTTTAACCGGACCGGAATCGTAAACAATATTTAATTATCAGATAAGTATTACTAACAAAATAAAGCAATTCATTATGGAAAAATTTCTTTTTGCAGGATTAGTCCTTTCCTTATTTTTAACCGCCAATATGGCCGGTCAGGAGGAAACCATAAAACTACCGGAAGCCAAAAAGAGCGGCGGCATGTCTCTTCTTGAAGCGCTCAATAACAGGCAGAGCCAAAGATCTTTCAGCTCCCGCGAGATAAGTCAGCAGGAGCTCTCAAATCTGCTTTGGGCAGCATACGGGATAAACAGGGAGGATGGCCGGCGAACTGCTCCTTCTGCAAGGAATGTGCAGGAATTTGATATTTATCTGATCATGGCAAAAGGATGGTATAAATATGATCATGAAAAACATGCCTTGATGAAGATGGGAAGCGAGGATCTACGCAAATATGCCGGAACGCAGGATTATGTTGCTACTGCACCGGTGAACCTTATTTTTGTTGCCGACCACGATCGTATGACCAACTACAATCAGGATGATCGTGTATTTTATTCTGCAATAGATGTTGGATTCATATCACAGAATGTGTATCTTTTCTGTGCCTCAGAGGGACTTGCAACCGTTGTAAGAGGCCTGGTAGACCGGGAAAAGCTGCGTGAGGTACTGAACCTACGTCCTTCTCAGCATGTTATTCTTGGTCAGACTGTAGGATATCCGGAATAAACCCGGGTGCTGCCTGACTGTCAGGCGCCCAGCAATCCTTCATGAAAAAACACTGGTTTGTATCCATTTTCTGTAACCCACTTGAAAGCTGTATCAAGTCTTTTAAAGTGATCAGGAACATGACCAAAATAGAACGGCCAGAAATGTTGTTCGTGTGTCATTAAATCCATAATTTCAG
>SLGC01000168.1 GCA_007123885.1 Bacteroidales bacterium
ATATCCTTGCAGAAGGATTAAGAATTATCGTGGCGGGACTCTCCGATTACACGGATGGAGGCTCAGATCAGACTTCTGAAAAGAAGCACAAGCCTGTGAAGTCCGAAGCCCATTAGTCTTTAGCTAATGGGTAGTTCACAAGAAACTCCTGCAACCTAGCCGGGAATACCTGTATACATTGTCTCCTCAGTATTTTAATTGGGGGTAACCTCTCAATTTGATTATTAATTTTCCAGAATCCCTGAATCCGAGTCTTGTTTTTTTATATCTTGTCTTTTTTGCTGAAAATTGTTCTCTAATAAACAGTATCTAGACTATGTTCGTTAGATGAATTAAAAGGAGAAAAAATGACAGATGAAAGAATAAAAAGAAAAGGTAAAAATGACCATAATTTTAAAAATGAATTCATCGGTGCCGGCTTCGCTATCGGGGTTGCGTTAGGGGCAGGCATTGGTGTGGCCATTGGTAACTTAGCCATTTGGATAGCGATAGGTGTTGCTTTGGGCCCGGTTCTGGGATTGGTGATGACGCATCAACAGGGTAAAGAAAAGAAAAAATAGCAGGCATCTAAAACCTGTGCGATCGTGATTGAAATATTCAGAATACACGAAGCATAAATCACAAATTAAATTCCAAATAACAAAGGAAAAATGCCTAAAATCATCATGGCCTCAACCTGGATTTCCTACAATGATCTTGCCTGGACCGAGGAATGGCTGGCAAGTCCGTCAGACTACGAAAAGGAAGCAAAAGCCTGTATAGATCTGATTAATAGTGCAGCTACTGAGCAACCGCAAACAATGCTTCATCTTGGAAGTGGCGCAGGTGGTCATGACATTTATTTTAAGCGGCATTTTACCGTTACCGGCGTGGATCTCAGCCAGGGTATGTTGAATAAGGCCCGCAAATTACATCCTGATATTGAATATCTTGAGGGAGATATGCGGACATTGCGCTTGAACCGGCAATTTGATGTTGTGGCTATTCCTGACAGTATCGACTACATGGCGTCGCTGGATGATCTTCGGCAAGTATTTCAAACATCTTTGGTTCATCTGAAGAGGGGAGGGGTTTTTCTTGTAGTGGCAAAAACAGAAGAGACCTTTCAAAACAACAACTTTGTATATACCGGTGAAAAAGAAGATATACATGTGACTTTGTTTGAGAACAATTATATCAATCCGGCACATCCAAATACCTATGAGGCAACTTTCATTTATTTGATAAGGCAGCAGGGTGAGTTGGCCATTCACACAGAAAACCAGGTCCTGGGCCTTTTCCCGCGGGAAACCTGGCAAAAGCTGTTCAGGGATAATAACCTTACCATGCAGGAGACAAATCTTCATGGGGTTTATGACCGGTATCTCCTGGGTGACGGAGAGTATCCGCTTACCGTTTTCGTGGGACTAAAAGAGTAGATAGTCTTAATTCAAGTCTTTAATCACTGTATTGAAGCAAGTTCCGGATGCCGAATGCGTACCGGCAGTTCTTTCACTAGTGGTGCAGAGGACTAAGAATGCTCTTTTTCGTATTGAAGTATTGCATTGTAAATAACCTCCCTGGTTTCATATTTGTCTTCATTTTGTTCATAGAATCTGAAGAACCATGGAAAATTAAAAGTCCCGCCCCCAAATAATTCTCCCTCCCATACTTTCCTTGAACCTGTGATACCCTCTTTCTTGTACTCAATGAAACTTTCGATGGCCTGATAGGTAATTCCGTTTTCCTGAATGAACTCTGTCTGCAACGAATCATCGGCAAACAATGATCGTATGACGGGCATAAGGGCAAAAACACCTATTTCATGAATGATCAGGTCAATATTGTACTGAGTGCTGTTTTCAGGAACCCCAAAATTGTTTCGTGAATCTGACAGGTTATTGGCAGATGGCAAATTATCCATCCCGTTTGCATAAGTGAGCACAGGATAGAACCCGTCTCCCGGATACTCCATTTCCAGTGCCATTTCCCAGGAATGGATGATATCCATTTCGTGAAAAGCAGAATCGATTCTGTCTTTTTCCTTTTCAAGGTACTTTTCTACATCTCCCCATATCTCGTAAGTTATAGAAAAACTTTGAATCACTTGCTAATAAAGTAGTTCATTATTCGCCTATCAGGCCTATAACCGGTTGAAGTCAAATAGCATCCAGCCAAGATTAAAGAAGAGGTTCAAAAAAAACATAGTGCGAGACAGCTGAATGCAATAATACTGCAATAAGATTAACCGTTAACAGTATGGTTGCAATGATTTTTCTCATTTTTTTCCTGTAGGGGTTCATTGCTAAGAGGCTTTAATCTGAATTCACATCTAATAATCACGTGTTGAGTGTTTCAGATGTGACGGACCAGCAAGTTAAGCAGGTCCGGTAGAGTTTCTTTTGGGAAGGCCGACGGGTATTTTATCGCTGCGAACCCCTTAAATTAATAATGTTGCTTCGGAATGTTCAAATTAGTACAGAAGCTTGATAAGACGGACTTTGACCGTAAATATCTCGATTATCTTACCATATTTTCATTGATTGCCATTCCTTTATTTACCTGGCTTTTTGGTACCCGGGAATCGCCTTTGGATTATACACTAAGTATGATTGGTAATAAATTTGGCTACAGAATTAATTTTATTGCCTGGGGTATTTCAGTTGGTTTGTTGTTGACATTTTTTACGCTCAGGCTATATGTTTTGAAATCTTTTCGCAATCCCAGAGCTCGAAGGCTGTTAATTTGGTCTCTGATATTTCTGATCCTCACAGTTTTGATACCTGCAGTAGAACATCTACCCATATTGAGCAAACTTCACACCTTTGCTGCAGTCGCTTTCGGCTTATCGCTCAGTGCATCTTTATATATGTTTATTCGCTATCTGCACAGTATTGATAAAAAAGTAAGCATCAGATCTAAGTGGATATTGATGACGGTGGTTTCCGGCTCTATTCTGTTGTTTTTTCTCTTTGGAAATACGGGGATTTTCGAACTATTTTTCTTTTTCTCAATAACCCTGTTCCTCTTTATTCTGGGCAGGTGGGTCCTTACAGAATAAATACCTGATTGGAGTGACTGGGCATAAAAGGCCTG
>SLGC01000141.1 GCA_007123885.1 Bacteroidales bacterium
AAGGTTTTCCACCCGGTCTATACGGAAAATGAAGGGATCGAGATTAAATTGGGGCTTCTGAAGGGAAACATCATAATCAAGATTAATAAGCCTGAATCCATGGCGGGTATAGTCTGCCGTAATATCGACCCTTGCCATATTCTCGTTATACTTAACTCCGAAGCCCCCCGTAATTGAAAATTCATATTCGGGAAGGGCATAGGGAGTAAGAAGAGGATATTCAAAGAAGCCGGAAAGGGCCCCGATATTCAAAACTGCAATATCACTGTCCGCCACCAGCGGGATGTCATGATCAAGGTCGCTGAGTTCAAAGGAGGTCATGACCTTGCCATCCTGCTGCACGAACATTGTAACCATCGAGTTTTCACCCAGCTGCTCGTCAAAAAGTTTCAGCTCACCGGTAAAGAATAACCCCTCGTTAAGAATTTCATGAACTTCCTCAAAGTTGCCATATGCTATATGCTTAAGCGAAAAAGGCAGGCCGAAACGCTCCTCCAGGTCCATGAACTCTGCCATTCCGGAAACATCAACCTCTATCTGCCCCTTTTCAAACCTCAGGGGAGCAAGAGATAGCCCGACATCGCTAAACTGAACCCCAACCCGGGGGGCGGTTGCCAGGTCTCCCTGCAGCACCGGCAGGACAAGGTCGACTGTCGTGCCGGGGATGGTGCTTATTAAAACGCCAAGTTCACTATCAGGGTCATCCTCCACTATAACAAGCAGGTTGTCCTGCTGGTCCTTCAACTGCAGGTAGGCAACAGAACTATGAGGGACAGGAAGCCGGGCGGGGATTACCGATTCAATGGCAAACAGGGAAAGAACCGGGTGAAAGCCGAATTGATCGACAATGGCCACCAGGTTATTATCATAAATCACATCCATTCTCCCTTCGCTGACCTTGAAAGGATCCAGGCCGAAGGCAAAATCGTCCGAAAAATTAACAGAAAGGTTGTTCACTGAAAAGCCGCTGAAGGCCATCGCAGCATCGGCGCTGCCACTGGTTCGAAGTCCCGCGCTGTCAATCTGCACCGATCCGGCAAGTGAAAAGAATATGCCGGGATCGAGTGACAGCAAATCATCGGGGTCGGCCGACCTGTACAGGAGTGAAAAATCGCTGTCAATGCCAGCCTCGAAGGCAAAGGCTTCATCAAAGAGTATATTGCCCTGTTTTATCCTGAAGCTTTTCAGATCAAGCATGACCTCATTAAAAGATACGCCGATCTCACGGGTTCCCGCCATGAAAACGTTCCTGCCGTCAATCATCAACCCATCGAGCGAGATGGCGGCGCTATTGACGTTAAATACCAGGATCTCATCTTCCGAAGGAATTTTCCAGACAAATGGCTGGTCAATCTCGAAATTGAGTGAAGTGAAGTCGCCTGTTACAAGATCTATTCCAAGGGAGCCACCAAACAGTCCGGTTCCCCCGGCCTGAAGGGGGAATTCAAGATTGGCGGAGGCCTCGAACAGGGCGGACTGGCCGGAATTCCCGGCGCTGAAACTAAGCAACGATTCTGTAACAGAGGCCCTGTATGGTCCTATTCCAACAGGACATGAAGGGATAATACCGGCAACCTGACCGGATATTATCCCGGTGCTGCTTAAAAACAGGTTTTCAGCGCCAAGCTCAACTGTTTCGCCGGTGCAGGCAAAGGGAGAGCCCAGCAGCATTGATCCGTCCAATGAAAGGTGGCCGCCGATGCTGAATTCCCCTGCATCAACAGCCCCGGTCAACTCGCCGGCCAGGCTGCTGAGCCGGACGCCGTATCCGGCACCAAGCTCTATGGCACATTCATTACCTGAAAAGGAAGTCGATGGAAGAACCGCAGAAAACTGTCCGCCGGAGAAACCGGCGTTTTCAATATCAAGTTTCAGGTTCCTCAAGCAATAAGGCATATGGTCGGGGAAACGGGGAAGGGTAAGTTCAAAGTCAAAATCAAAATCCCAAGGCCCGGGCAGCAGTCCGTCCCAGTCGAACCAGGGGAAGGTAAATGCAGGAATGGTAAAGGATGTCAGCCTGGCACCGAAACCTGCCAGGTCAAGACGTGGTACTACATAAAGATCCTCTTCATCAAAATGGACCGGAGGAAAATGGATACCTTCCCTGTCAAGGGTAATGCCATACAGGTCGGGCAGTTTAAGATTATCTAAAGAGGGGAACTTAAGGCCGGCGTCAAACTCCAGGCCAAAATCCCACTGGTTGGCCTGTGGATCATAGCTTATCCATGGATCATTGAAGCGGGCGATCTGCAATTCCCCTATGCCAAGATTTATATCCGGTGCATGATAGGTAAGAGGCGGGGCACGGATATCGGCCGTGACGCCATTTTCGGAACATATTTCCAGGAAAACGGGTACATCATAGCTGCTTCCTTCAAGGGCATTGATCCTCAGTGAGCTTGAAATATAAAAGGAATAGTCAAAAGAGGGATTTTCTCCAAATGAAATATCTCCTGTTGCAGTTGCAAGATGCAGCGTTGCGAGATCGGTTCCGGGTATGATGGGAATAGAGAAGTCAACCGGGCAGGCAAAGCTGAATTCCGCCAGATTACCGGATAGTTCCATGCGGGGCATGGTACATGGCGTCGGTTCCGAAAAAAAGCTCAGACTGGCATCGGCAGTAATCCAGGCCCCCGGGAAAAGTGCAGTAATCGATTTTACCTCCAGCTCTACAGGATGCACCCCATAGCTGAAAAGAGGCAGGCCGCCGGGGCCGGTGGCAGTTACCGAGCCGCTAAAACCACTTGCGGAAAGGCTCAGATATCCCTCTGCCTCAATCAGGGATCCTGCAGGATCGGCAATCATCACATCGACGGTCAACCCTTCGGTGAGTCCCCACCGGATGCCCTGCAGAGAAATGATATCTCCTGTGTCTTCAACCGGAAGCACTTCACCGCTAATATTTCCGCTAACTTGACCTCCCAGTACCACCGGATTATCGATGTCATCCAGCCGGAGCTCAAGATTGCTGCATGTTACAACAACCTCAGTAAACCCGGATGCCCCGCTTCCCGAAAAATCGAGCCTGAGCGTGGCAGTCCCGTCCATTGTAATTGAATGGCTGCCGGAAGTTATATTCATATTTTCAAGATTCACCAGCTCGGCAAAACCGGGAACAAGAGGGATCCTCTGAAGCTGGGAGGCGTCATAATCGCCAAAAAAGCTATCACCTGCAGTGAAAGTGAATATCTCCGTTCTTCCCTGGTCTCCAATGGGGATCTGGCCTGAAACTTCGCTTGCGCGCACCTGCCATGCATATTGATTGCCCGGTTCCAGAGGCAGGTTTTCGGCAGTATAGACCATTACCGGCTGCATTGTGGTGATCCTTGCATGTTCGCGGTTGGACTGGATTGCCTGGTAAGGAGTCTGGCCTTCCACCATCTCGACAATCAGCACCTCGTATTCAAACTGGAACATGGGGAGCCCGATGACAGGCGTCCACGAAAAAACGGAAAATACAGCAGGGGCATTCCCGCCGTCGAATGGAGATATAAGTACCGGAGGCTGGGGAAACCTTATCTCGAAAGGTGTGAAGGATGGAATTGAACTGATCATTGCCAGTGAAGACTCCGGTACCAGCTCGATCTCCAGCAGATAATCACCCTCTGCCACTATTCCTTCACGCACAACTTCTTCCTGGATCGTCCTTGATATCAGCTCAACAGGATCTTCTGCAAATTCTATAGCAGGAGGTTCGCCGAAGGTGCGGTAAATATAAATCCCCGGAGTCAGTGTTACCGGAAAGGAAGTCATGCGGAACAGCTCCTGTCCAAATTTGGAAAGGGTAATTTCAACATTGAATGATACAGGAGCAGGATCGGGATTATTATAGATTATCTGGAATTGATACTGCCCGGAACGGAAATTCCTTTCTATATCGTTTACATAGGGCGACTGCAGCACTGGCGGCACACCGGACACGATAACCTGCACGGTTCCCTGCGCTGAGGCTTTAAAAGAAGGAGCGGTAAAAAGTAATATCCCTGACATTGCCAGGAAGAGATACCTGAGGAGTTTCATAATCAATGTTTTTAACATAAGATCCCTGACCTCAAAAGGTGTCAGGGATAAGCAATACCCAGCCAGTAGTTTTTCTTAAATGTTCTTATAATTATATTGTTGATTTGCCGGGATTATCCTTCCCGCAGGCTGTAACAAATATGAAAAACAAGAGTATACAATATATATTGGCAGATGAATTTTTGGTCACTCTAATTTTATGGTTTTTGATTAAGGAACTATGCCTGACATTATTCTTTTTATTATTGGTTAAATATTCGGTATTTATTTATATTTCCAGTTACAATTTATCAATATATTAAAATTTAGATAAGCTGTATGTCAAGAACTTATGCTTAATTGACGATTTGTATAAATGATAGATTACCTCTTACTTGCATTATTCATACCCGTCCTGGTTTGTTTATTCTGGTTCGTTGAGCTTTTTTTTACATCCGGGGAAAACCAAAGGGCTAAAAAGCACCTTTCCTTTTTAATGATATGCGGCCTATTTTCCTTCTTGGGCGGATTGCTCTATTTTAAGGAATTCTACAGCGTTTATGCCTTCATTTATATTGGGATCCTGGTTTTTTCAATGGCTCAGATCCCGGCACTTTATTTATACCTGGTTTCCCTTACAGAAAATAGTCCGGGGAAAAAACCCTATTATATACATTACGCCTTTCCATTACTTACAGGAATAATTGTTATTTACTTTCATTACATACACATTACCCCCGAAGAATTGACAGCTGTTTTCAAAAATTATTTAATACCACAGGAATTAAACCAAAAACAAAAAGTCACCTATTATGCAGATCTGACATTGCGTAATGGTTTTGTTTTACTCGGTATTTTATATTTAATTCTTATTCACTTGAAAGTGAAAAGGCATTTTAGAAAGGCTAAGGATTATTACTCAGATGCTGAACATAAAAAATTATCCTGGATAACCGTATCTACAGCGATTTATCTTCTATTTACATTGATAGGGATGACTCTTTTTAATTCTCAAAGCAGAAATATGTTATTTAAAAGTGAGATAATTACATCAATGCCTTTCCTGATAATGGCAATGGTATTCTGGTATATCGGATTCCTGGGTAACAGGCAGCAGGTGAATATAATTCCTGCTATTGAGGCCATGGAGATTGATGCCAGACCACAGTCCATTTTAACAGAAGCTTTAAGAAAAGACCTGGTCGACAAAATAAAGCAAACCATAGAAACGGATAAACTTTACCTGGATCCGGAGTTATGCCTGCCCGATATGGCAAGGAAAGTCGGCACCAACAGGTATTATTTGTCAAAAATTATCAATGATGAATTCGGCATGAATTTTAATAATTATATTAACCAGTACAGGATAGCAGAAGCAGTGAAATTGATGAAAACACCGGGTATAGACTATTCCCTGGCAGATATTGCAATAAAATGCGGATTTAACGTTTACACCTCTTTTGTAAGGAGCTTTAAAAGATTTAAGAGAGAATCGCCTGAACAGTATATGCGGCACTACAGCCGGACCGGTGCAACCAGGCTTTTTCCTGAAAGACTTTAAGATCATTCCTTTGGGAAGCAGGAAACAAAGATGAAAAATTCATGTACATTTCTTCTGTAAAAACAAGAGTCAAAATTTCGTGAAGAAGTTACAAAATTTTGACTGACAGAAGGAACCGCTTCGCTTTAACTTATCATTACCAGGGAAAGCAAATTTATTATCATGGAATTTATTAATCAGCCATACGGAACTAATGCATTTCAATCCGTTGAATCCTCATGCCATACTCTTCACTCTGATCTGTATATAATTGATGAGGATTCCCCATGAATTACACATCAGACTGGCATTACTCAACGTTTAGGTATAACATGTGTAATCGACGAAGTCAATTTTTTTCATCCGTCTCTGCGTAATTTCGGATAAAAAAATTTGACCTGAAGGTCGATTGCCCATGCAATGTCATGCTCTCTGATGGATTTTCAATTGATGGGAAATTCATGTACATTTGCTATACTTATTTTTAAATTCCCCCGGAAAAATTATCGTTTATGAAACGTGTGCGAAACATCAATCCCCTGATATTGATCATCGGTGCTTCCCTCATCATAGTTCTGGCCCTTGCACTGATTTACATTCTTAATCAGTCTGAACAGAATAAAAATGAGGATGTTATAGAAGAGCTCCCTGAATTGCAACCTGTAGGCATGGATGCAGAACCAGATGCAGAAGGCTGGAGGTCTCTTTTTAACGGCCATACCCTGGACGGGTGGGAAATAACCAATTTTGGTCCCCAGGGGCCCGTTAATGTCAGGGACTCGTCAATAATCCTCAATTTTGGTGACGGTTCTACCGGAGTTAACTGGACAGGGGATTTTCCCGTAATAAACTATGAAATATCCCTTGAGGCAATGAGGATTGACGGGCATGATATTTTTAGCGGCATCACCTTCCCCGTGGAAGACTCGCACGCAACATTTATTATAGGGGGATGGGCTGGATCGGTTGTAGGTATCAGCAGTATCGACGGCCTTGATGCTTCCGAGAATTTTACTTCCACGCGGATGGCCTTTGACACCGGCAGATGGTATAATATAAGACTGCGGGTCGATGAAGAGGCGATTACAGGCTATATCGATGATGAGCAGGTGGTTTATGTTCCGATGGGCAAGCACAATATACACCTCAGATCCGGCACCAGCCTTTCCACTCCCCTGGGCCTTGTCTCATGGAGCACCACCGCGGCACTGAGAAACATAAAATTCCGCATTCGTTCCTGATCATAACCGGTTGGTTCGCTGAATTCCTTATTGTGACCATCCTGTGGGCTGTCTTTCCCAGCGATGTTTTTCAAGTTCTGAAAGGAGCCTGCCATCGAGCGGTACACCATCGCTTGCAGACATATTTGATTCTACATGATGCTGCTTTCTCATTCCAGGAATTATGGTGCTCACTGCGGGTTCTGCAAGTATGAATCTGAGGGCCATCTCTGCCATGCTCATTCCTTCCGGAACCAGCGGCTTGAGACGGTCGGCACGTTCCACGCTGGCCTTAAGGTTTTCAGGAACAAAATAGGTATTCCGCCAGTCACCTTCAGGCCATTCTGAATCTTTTGTGAGGTTGCCGGTCAGTGAGCCTTCATCAAAAGGAACACGTGCAATGACGGCAACATTTTTTTCACGGCAGGCAGGAAAAAGCTCATCTTTAGGATTCTGGTCAAAAATATTGTAAATAACCTGTACGCTGTCTATTAGTCCGCTTTTAACAGCCTCGATCCCATTCCAGGGCTCCCAGCGGTTGATACTGATCCCTATGGCATTGAAACAGCCTTCAGATTTAAGCTCCATCATTTTATTGAACCAGCTCTCATCTTCAAGCCATGAATCTTCCCAGGTATGAAGCTGCATCAGATCAAAGTAGCCGAGACCTGAGATTTCAAGGCTCTTTTCAGTATATTCCTGAATATGGTCAGGAGGAAAACAATCATAAACCGTGTATTCTCTTTTGCTGGGCCACTGCCGGTTTTTCGGGGGTATTTTCGTAGCGGTATAAAGCTTTTGGTCTTTATTATTCCTAATCAGTTCTCCCAGAAGGGATTCACTTTTTCCCTCGCCATATGCCCAGGCCGTATCAAAAAAGTTACAACCCATATCAACAGCTAACTGCAGGGACTGCATGGATTCGGTATCATCGGATCCACTCCAGGAACCCATGCCCCACATGCCATATCCAATTTCACTGATATTCCAGTAGGTTCGGCCAAATTTCCGGTATTGCATAATTTATTCAGTTTAGTTTTCAAATGTAATTTGTAACTTCTCTACGAAATTTTGACTCTTGTTTTTACAGGAGAAATATAAAATTACATTATTCCTGAAAAACATGCAAACATAATCGGCAACCGGTCTATTACCGGTTCATTAACTATTATGGAACAGGAGGTTGAAAAATTAGCCGGTTGACTTGTTTGATTTCAAATTATATTCTTATATTGTTTCCGTAACTGTAAGAAAAAAAATAACCCAAATTAAACTAATATCATGAAATTCACTCGATTACTGATCACCTGCTTTTTATTATTCTCTGTACATTCATGTAACCAGGGGAACAACAATGGTGTCAGGGTTATTTTTCCTGAAGTGACCGGACCCCTCCAAATTACCAGTAACTCAAAGGAACACCTGCTGGCAAGTTATTATGGTATAAATTCATTTGACAGATCACAAAAGCATGTATTAGTCCTTCAGACAGATATCAAGCACAGTTTACCTGATGAAAACGAACCTGCCACGCTTGGATTGCTCGATATTGACACCGGCGAATTTATTCCCTTAACTGAAACCAGGGCATGGAATTTTCAGCAGGGTTGTATGGCTCACTGGCTTGGTATATCTCCCGATTCATTGATTATATATAATGATATCCGGGATTCAAAATATGTTTCTGTAATTATGAATGTCCATACAAAAGAAGAGATCAGGATCATACCATATCCTGTTAGTGCAGTCTCCCCTGATGGTAAAGAAGCTGTTAGTATTAACTTTTCCAGGTTGCGAATCACCCGCCCCGATTATGGTTATGGCGGAAATTTTCAGGATCCGCGTGAAGATATTTCCTTACCGGATGATGACGGACTATTTCTTATAGATCTTCAAACCGGTGATTCAAAATTGCTGGTCTCCTATAAACAGGTTCGGGATCTGGTTCCCCCAATTGCCGAAAATGATATCGCCTGGTTTAACCACACCCTTTTCAGCAGGAAAGGTTCAAAGATATTCTGGCTATCACGGCAGATGGATGGAAACAGGCGGCACACTACCTCCCTGACTGTAAATCGCGATGGAACTGATCTGCAGCGATGTTTTCCCGACGACTGGCACGGATCTCATTTCGACTGGCTCAATGATGATGAATTGATGGTTACAGCCAGTTACGAGGGCAGACAGTATGGTCATGTCTTATTCACAGTCGGGGAGCAGAATTACAAACGACTTGGTAATGGTTTACTTGATTATGATGGTCATGGTACATTTTCCCCTGATGAAAAATGGATGTTGACTGATACATATCCCTCAGCAGGTATGAGGGAGCAAAAGCTTTTCCTGATGGATATGGAAACAGAAGCTGTTATTTCTCTCGGAAGGTACGTTCAGCCTCAGGAATTCACCGGATTCTGGCGATGTGATTTACATGGAAGGTGGAGCCCGGAAGGTGATATGATAGTTTTTAATTCCACTCATACCGGCAGCCGCCAGGTATATTTATTCAGGTTAAATTTTTAGAAAACGGCGGGGGCGATTCAAATCAGCTCACGGGCGGCGGTATTCCGGAACCCTGACCGGCAGCCCTTGAGCTGAAGCGTGACCTGATTGACTGTATCTTATCACTGAAATCTGCAGTTTCTTGCCTTACCTGCTCAATGAATCCATTTTCTTCAATATCACCAAGCACCGCTTTCATTTCATTGTTATTTCTGAAAATCATAATCCTGAAAGGATTGTCGTAATCCTTTTTACGGGTCAGATAAACCTGGTCACTTATATACTGCCCGATATCAACAGCCCTTGAAAGGGCGGCATCCCATACTCGATAAACCAGTGATTCGGTATTATATACATGACAAAGAGTGGCGAATGCATGCTTTTGCTTGCTGATCACGTACAGATCCCATAATTTATCATACCTGAGATGAATTTCCTGCCATGAGGCCAGTTTCCCTGTTCCTATATCAGAGCGCAACCGGTCAAGTTCAAGTTCGGGCATTAACTGTCCTCCCAGGTTGATCCAGGAGGTTTCACGAGGACCTGACAGGTATTCACACATTGAATCGAAATCCATTTCAGGTTGTGAAGAAAGGAAAGCAGTCAGATTCTTTACTGCATAGAAAACCAGCATATCCTTATAAGAATTATATGCCCTGCAGGTTTTAGTGATAGTAACACTGCGACTGGAGCGCTCCATCATTTCCCCCTGGATTTCCAGTCCGTCAACATATTCTTCGCTTCCTGAAAGTATTTCTTTTCCTGTTGCCATCAATTCTTCACAGGACAGTGCGCCGGCTTCCCGTCCCTTTTTACGGAGCCAGGCCTTTGCCGTCCAGATCTCAAGATGCCTGAGGGCTGAAATTATCTCTTCAACTGTGTCAGGAGCCAGGGTTTCAAACTCAATGTTTTGAAGTTTCTGCATTCGCATGTCTCTTGACACAAATTTTCTGGAGTTGCGTTCAAGCGCAAACATATTGTACATCCACCAATAGGCAGGCATCACTTCAAGGCGGTCCTTTGTGACGTTATTTGCAACAAGCGAAAAAGGAAGACTGATGTTCAGCTCAAAAGGATAGTCACCCCTGGAAAGGAGGGTGAAGGAAGCAAAACGGCTGGAATGCTTCAGGCTCACACAAAGTCCGGGCCAGAACCCCCTGCCTGCGACAATTTCACTGTCGTTGGCACGGCTGTTATGGTTTGAGCCGATGGTTGCGCCGGCGGCAATATTGCTTTGACCCAGCACTACCGAGGCAACCAGGAAGGAGTTGTTGTGATGCTGCTCATGGGCGGGAAATATAAGGCTATTGAGTACCTCGCAGCAGGAAATTGTTGAATTGTCTCCAAGAAAAGAATTAATAAGACGGGCACCGTATTTAAGATTGGAATTATTTCCGAGAATGAAGCGGACTGCCTTGCATCCGTAAAATATCCTGCATCCGTACCCTATTATACCATTCACAAGCTCTACCCCCTCGCCTATCTGGGTTGGTTCTTCCTCCGATGAATTAATTGTTATGTTTTTGATCTTGTTGGCACCCTTAATATAACATCCGGCACCTACCTTAATGTCTTTAAGCGTATGAGAATTCTTAATGACACATTCGTTCCCTATGGTACCGTAATAGCCCCGCCTCTGGTCATAAATATTTTGAGTTATCTGTTTTAGCCTGGACTGCAAAGCACTGTCGTCCTTGTATTTGGCCCACAGCCAGGCATCAGCAGGCAGCATTCCGTCAAAAGGAAGCACTTGCCTGAGACCAGCTTCATTAACTATATCAAGCCATACCCGTACACTTTCATCTTCCCCTTCCTTTATAATCCCGTTTCCAAACTTGGCATGATTGGTAGTATTCATTTCCATGATATTGAACAGTATGCAGCGATCGCCGACAATATAATGGGACAGATACTGAACATTGTGAATTGCCGTATTGTTGCCTATATCACAGCTGATGATCAGACTGTTTGTGATACCGACTGCCAGTTTGAGGTCGTGATGTCTGAGAACGAGATCCCTTACACTGCCGATCCTTACAAGTCCGAAAAATCTATTATTCCGGATCAGGGATGGTTCAAAGTTATCCGTTACAAGGATCTCGTCCCAGTTATCAGCAGTATTCTGGTTTTTCACCAGTCTCTCTATCTCATCCGATCTGAGGTTTCTCCACTGTTCAATCGGCTGTACAGATTGCCTGTTACGGATATCATACTGGCCGTTCCCATTTTTAAGAAATTCAGGTGGAATAAAATCCTTTCCGAGGCTGTTCGGCGGATGCACAGTGACTTTGGGCATTACATAA
>SLGC01000190.1 GCA_007123885.1 Bacteroidales bacterium
GATATCTCATATGGGTGCTGACCGTTTTTCTTGCCGGTACAGTCGCGCATGGACAGGTGCTGCATACCGTCCATGCCGGCGTTACCGGCGTCAGGTACGGTGTTGACAGGGAACCAGGTTCAATTTACCACTGGTCAGTCGATGACGGTGGGGTAATAAGCGCCAGTTATGACAACCAGATTGAGGTGGACTGGGGTATTGTACCCGGGATATATGAGATAATAGTTGTGGAAATAAATATTTATGGCTGTGTTGGTGATACTGTATTCACCCTGGTTGAGGTGACCGACCGGTTTGATTATGATCCCTTTCCCGATGCAATTGAAATATGTGAAGGGGACATATATATTCTTGATGCGGGTGATGGCTTTGTATCATATCTGTGGAATGATGATAGTGATTATATTACCCAGACCTTTGCCACAGGAGATCCAGGAAAATACTGGGTGCAGGTTGTCGATGAAAACGGCCTGATGGCAAGCGATACTGTTGAACTTATAGTGCATCCCATGCCTGTGGTTGATCTTGGCCCCGATACCATTTTGCTGGCAGAAGAGACACTGCTTCTGGATGCCCGCAATGAGGGATCGTTCTATTTGTGGTCTACCGGCCAGACAAGCCAGACCATTCAGGTGTACGGTACGGAGGCGCCTGTGACCATATGGGCCGAAGTGACAACCATGGAGGGATGCACTGCATCCGATACTATATTCATTGATTTTGACGAGGGAATAAAACTGATCGTTCCAACGATCATAACTCCCAACGATGATGGGGTGAATGATACATGGATAATAACGGATCAGGACGGGAATGAAATGTTCATCAATTATCCCCGGGCAGTGGTTGAAGTTTATAACCGCTGGGGCGACATTGTCTTCCGGTCGCAACCGGGTTATCCTGTCCCGTGGGACGGCACCTTCCGTAACAGGCCGCTGCCGATGGATTCGTACCATTACGTGATCTCACTTGATGAACCCGGAAGAAAAGATATTACGGGTAATATCACCATAGTGAGATGATTGCTGGTGTTTTTACCTGAAATAGTCAGGCTTTTAAAATTAAATTATAAATTTGTTAAACAGGTGCAGGGGAACAAGTGGAAATATAATCCTTAACCGGGTCAGGATGATGATAACTTCCGGATAACCATTTCCCGCCTGCTGCGTAATATTAATCATGAGAACAAGTAACAGGATAAAAATGGAGTGTGACAGATATTTGAAAATTTTACTTTTTGCTGTTGTTGTCTCTGTTTCCTGTGATTTAGACGGCCAGCAGCTGCCGCTCTACTCACAATACATGATGAACAGCTTTTTGCTTAATCCTGCTGTGGCCGGGAACGACGGACTGACAAGTTTCAACCTGACGGCAAGGGAGCAATGGCTGGGATTTGAAAATTCACCGCGCACCGTTGCCGTAAGCGGACAGACAAGGCTTCTGCGAAGCAGTCACATTCAACGCGGCCGGTCGGTAAGAAGGCGGCCGTCTATGATGAGCCGGAGCGGGAATGTAGGGCTGGGCGGTTATGTTTTCAACGACCGTAACGGGATAATCTCCCGCACCGGGATACAGGGGACATACTCGTATCATATATGGATGGACCAGAACCAGCTTTCTTTCGGCGTTTCCCTCACCGCTTTCCAGCTCAGGCTTGATGAGAGAAATGCCATCCTGCATAATGAAAACGATCCGCTGCTGAACAGAAGCAAAAACACCCTGTTTGTGCCGGATGTAAATATGGGCATATATTACAGCAATCCCGGCTACTACATCGGTCTATCCAGTGCCCAGCTTCTTCAGTCAGCTCTCAAATTCGGAACGGACAGCTACAGGGATTTTAAAATGCTCCGCCACTACTATTTTACAGGAGGATTCGGTCTGTTTCTTGATAATGATATTACAATTGAACCTTCAATAATGCTCCAGGCTACCTCGGAAACCAATATTCAGGCCGACCTGAATGCAAAATTTTATTACGGTGACGATTACTGGGGAGGAATTTCCTACCGTACCAGCGGTGCATTGATAATGATGGGAGGGGTAAAGGTCGACAGGTTCTACTTCGGGTACGCCTTTGACTATGCACTAAGCACTATTCGCCGGCACAGCTTCGGATCGCATGAATTCATGTTAAGTGTCAAATTTGGCGATACAGCCAGGAGGTACCGGTGGCTGAACAGATACTGATACGGTCTGGCTGCAGGTATTATTCCGGCAGGTGTATGGACGGTCAAAAATACAGGGAAGTTTATTTATCACCTGTTCAGGAGGTTGTTTTGAGGAAATCATTATATTAGCAGTTGTAAATCCGTCATTTGAGCAGGCTTTAATGTCAAGATCCATTCTAATATTTATTCTGGTGCTGTCATGGTCAAAAGCATTGCCTCAGCAGATGCCCATGTACAGCCAGTATATGATGAACCGGTTCCTGCTTAATCCTGCGGTTGCCGGATATGACGGACTCACTACGCTGAACCTGACAGCCCGCGAACAATGGATGGGGCTTCCCCATTCACCCCGTACAGTGGCGTTGAGCGCCGACTCACGGCTTATGAAATCCCCTCCCTCAAGACCCGGCCGCCCTGACCGGAGAAGTGTCAAGAACCTTTTACGTTCGGGAAATGTCGGGCTTGGAGGTTACATATACAACGACCGGAGCGGATTGATTGACCGTACCGGTCTGCAGTTCAGTTATGCATATCACATCTGGATGCAGCAGCACCAGTTGTCATTCGGTATATCGCTTACCGGGTTCCAGATGAAGATCGATGAAAGCAAGATAGAATTTGAGGATGAATGGGATCCGCTTATGGGCCAGATAAATAAAGCTCTGTATGTGCCTGATGTGAATTCCGGCATCCATCTCTGGGGGCCCTCTTATTATGTTGGATTATCATCGGTTCAAATGCTCCAGTCAGTTTTGAAGTTCGGTCACGACGGACTGAGGGATTTCCGGATGGAACGTATCTTTTATCTTGTTGGCGGTTATACATTCACCTTTGAAAACAATACCAGCATTGAACCGGTGATCCTGGTACAGTCATCTCTTGAATCATCATACCAGTTTGATCTGGGCTCGAAGTTCTATTACGGCGACCAGTACTGGGGAGGTATTTCGTACAGGTCGACAGGGGCTGTCATATTCATGGTCGGTTTCCGGTATGAGAGACTTCATATCGGATATGCGTATGACCACTCTCTTAACAACCTGAGCCATCAGAATCACGGATCGCATGAGCTTATGATAAACCTTCGTTTTGGTGACAGTGAAAGACGTTACAGGTGGCTTGAAAGATATTGATTTTTAATATTATTGGGCAGGATATCCTCATTGCAATCTCCCGTGGAAAGAAAGATATGATTCATTCTAATATTCCATTATACCGATCTCTCCTTTCAGTGCCATAAGCCCGTTCATCCCCAGCGCCTCTATCTCATCAGATCCGGGAAAAATATGTACCGGCGCCATGTTTCTTATCCTTTTAAGGACCATGTCGGTAAAATACCGGCTGTTGGCTATTCCTCCCGAGATAAGGATGGCATCGACATTTCCCTCAAGCACCGCATACATTGCCCCGGCATATTTGGCCACCTGGTAGGCCATTGCACTGAATACAAGTTTTGCCTGCTGGTTTCCCTCCCTGGCCATCCGTTCTACCTCGATGGTACTCATAGTGCCGAACCAGGCATACAATCCCCCTTTTCCGGTCAGCATTTCAAGTACCTCTTCTTTTGAATATTTGCCACTGAAGCACAACCTGACAAGATCACCTGCAGGCATTGTGCCGCTTCTCAGGGGCGCCATGGGTCCCTCGCCGTCGTGCCCCTGATTTACATCGATCACCTTTCCGTTAAGATGGGCACCGACAGTGATCCCGCTGCCAAGGTGGATGACAATAAGCCTTTGTTCCTCGTAGGGTTTGATCTGTGATCGTGAAAATTTCCGGGCGATCCACTTCTGCATCAGGGCATGGAAGACAGACTTCCTTTCGAAAAGAGGATGCCCTGCTATCCTTGCTATATCATCGAGTTCATCAACCACCACCGGGTCTGCAATTACTGCCCTGGCATCGGGCATCTCTTTCTGCACTTCATGTGCCAGCATTCCGCCAAGATTAACTACATCTTCGCTGTAGGGTGAATTATAGAGATCATGCAGCATTTTCTCATTTACCTCGTAAACACCGGAACGAAGAGGCCTGATCAGTCCCCCGCGCCCCACTATGATGGCAAACCGGTCAAGAGGCATATCGTTTTGCCTGAGTTCATCCAGAACATATGCGGTCCTGAAGGGAACCTGGTCGCTTAGCCTTTTGTATTTGCCCAGTTCACCGGTAGAATGCATTATTCTTTTCAGGTACAGCAACTTGGTATTTTCGAAAATGCCGATTTTTGTAAAATCGTGTCGTGGATTGATAACAAGAATAAGCATCGAAGTTTGCATAATGGTTGATTCTATTCAATAAGCACCTATAAGGCATTGTATTAACCGGCAGATATAACATCGCAGCAATGAAACGATCAAATATACAAACATCGTCATTTTTTGCAATAAATTTAGCGGGAAGGATAATTTTCTTTTTTTGATTTTTCGCCGTTACCCGGCGGAGCCGTGCAGAGCAGGAAGGTGGTGGGTGGCATAAATTATGGCACCGGACCGGCAAACGGAAACTGATCAGACAGGTCCTGCCAGTCCAAGCTGTCCGAACAGCTGTGTTATTGCCTTTTGCCCGCTCCCTTCCCTCATTAAAGCCTTTAGATATGCTGAACCTATTATGGCCCCCGAGCTGTTTTCCCAGGCGGTCCTTAATGTATTCCTGCTGTGAATGCCGAATCCGGTTATTACCGGATTTCGCAGGTTCATTTTTTGAAGCCGCCGGAGATATTGTTTTTGCCGGTCGCTGAAGGAATCCTGACGGCCTGTGGTGGAAGATGAGCTGACAGCATAAATGAATCCGCTTCCCAGCCGGTCAATATTCCTTATCCTCTGCTCACTTGTTTCAGGAGTTACAAGAAAGATCATATGAAGATCGTATGATTTGAAAAGATCCAGGTAGCGGGCTTCATACTGATCGGGAGGAAGATCGGGAATTATTACCCCGCTTATTCCAGCCTTGTTTGCCTTGCGGCAGAAATTTTCCATACCGGTCTGCATTACGGGGTTAAGGTACCCCATTAAGACTATGGGAATGGTTATGCCTGCTCTTGCCTTTTCAATCTGCAGGAGAAGACAATCCAAAGTCATCCCGTTGGTTATCGCCTGCTGGCTCGTTTGCTGTATGACGGGCCCGTCAGCCAAAGGATCGGAGAAAGGAAAGCCTGCCTCCAGAAAGTCGACTCCTGCATCCTGCAGGGAGCTGATGATCTCAGTGGTGCTATCCTTATGCGGGTAGCCGGCGGTAAAATATACGGAAAGAAGATTTTGCCTTTTTTTTTCAAGAAGGTTTGTAAGTGCGTTCATATGTTTCATTGATCAATTTTTTTAGTTTCTTCAACCCCGGCGCCATCAATTGCTTCCATATAGGCATCCATATCCTTGTCCCCTCTTCCGGAAAGAGTTACCACCGCAATTTCATGGGGCAGGAGTTTGATTTTTTTAAGGGCTGCAACGGCATGTGCAGATTCAAGCGCAGGTATTATACCCTCAAGGCGGGTCAGCAGCATGGCTGCCTGCAATGCCTCACTATCTGTTACTGCAGTATATGTTGCCCTTCCGGATTTGTGCAAGTGTGCGTGAAGCGGACCAATACCCGGATAATCCAGTCCGGCCGATATAGAATGTGCGCCTTTGATCTGACCATGATCATCCTGCATGAGCATGGTCCTGCATCCGTGTATTATACCGGGCGAACCTGTCAATAATGAAGCAGCAGTCCTTCCGGTACCGGTTCCTTCCCCGGCTGCTTCTGCTCCCGTAAGCTTTACGCGCCTGTCATCAAGAAAATGGTAAAAACTGCCTGCTGCATTGCTGCCGCCTCCTACACAAGCAATAACATGATCGGGAAAATCCCTTTCTTCCTTCTGGACAAGTTGTTCCTTTATTTCCAGGGAGATCACTGACTGAAGCCTGGCAACAATATCGGGATAGGGATGGGGTCCTATGGTTGATCCTATGAGATAGTGGGTATCGGAAGGATTGTTTATCCAGTGCCTGATGGCTTCGTTGGTGGCATCCTTTAATGTGCATGTGCCTGAGGAAACGGGAATTACCCTGGCCCCAAGCATTTTCATTCTCATAACGTTGGGCTGCTGTCTTGCGATATCCTTCCTGCCCATGAAAATTGTACAGGGCAGTCCCATCAGGGCACATACGGTGGCTGTTGCCACACCATGCTGCCCTGCACCGGTTTCGGCAATAATATGCCTTTTGTCCATTCTTTTTGCCAGCAGTATCTGACCGGCCACATTGTTGAGTTTGTGCGATCCTGTATGGCAAAGATCTTCCCGTTTAAGGAATACTCTGGCCCCGGTATGTTCAGACAGCCTGGCGGCGTAAGACAGGGGGGTCGGGCGTCCTACATATTCTTTCAGCATGCTGTCCAGTTCCTGTTTGAAATCTTCCGATTCCATTATATCGATATAATTACAGGCAAGCTGTTCAATATTTGAATGAAGCATTTCAGGAATCCAGGCTCCTCCGAATTCACCGTAAAATCCCTTTTTATTTACACTATAGTTCATATGTCCGTATTTTCTGGATAAATTTTTTAAGCGATGAAGCGCATTTATATCCGGGAGAAAGTTCAAACCTGCTGTTAACATCAACGCCCTGGAGTCCTTCACCGGCCATTTCAGCCAGCAGTGGCAGGTCCTGATCTCCGATCCCCCCGCTTAAAAAGAACGGGACATCCAATGCGTAGCTCTTCAATACATCATGGTTAAACTTGATGCCATTCCCGCCGGGATATTTCCCCTTCGCATCAAAAAGGAACCAGTGACAGTTTCCCATGTATTTTTCAAGATTTTCAGGTAATGATTCTTTTATGCCAAAGGCCTTGATCACCAGGCATTCATTCATGAGGTCACTGCAGAAGGAGGGATCTTCCTTTCCGTGCAGCTGTACGGCATCAAAACGGTACCTGGTTATGGTATCCGTTACCTTTTTAAAGGGCTGATCAACAAAGACAGCTGTCTTCCTGGTACATGGCGGTATGGTGTCCAGGTCCAGCAGTCCGACAGTTCCGGTAACATCTCTCGGTGATGATCCATGAAAGATAAATCCCATGTAATCGGGTCTCATAAGTGAAATATCCCTGAGATTCCGGTTATTTGTGATCCCGCAAACTTTTATCTGCATAAGATGGAATTAAGAAATTTGATCATCTGTTTAATTTGCTGATTTAGTTTAAATATTTATGTTTTGAAAATCAATCCGCTATACAGTGGTTGATAATCATACCTGTTCGTTGTTAATGGTGGCTATCTCCCTTATGAATTTTCTGCAGGATGCTCCCGGGTCGGGGCTCTTCATAAACCTCTCGCCGATAAGAAATCCATCGAACCCGGCAATCCTGAGATTGACCAGGTCCCGTACCGAACGGATGCCACTTTCGGCAATCCTGACACTCTCTTCCGGAAGCCTATTTATGACATTCACGGGTAATTCCCTGTTTATCCTGAAGCTGTCCAGGTTCCTGCTGTTTATACCTATTATGGCAGCTTCAGGAGGCAGTTTTTCAATTCCTTCCCCGTCATGGATCTCGAACAACACTTCCAGTCCCAGGGAAGATGCCAGAAGTGATAAATTCCTGAGTTCATCTTTTGAAAGTATATCCACTATGAGCAGGATAGCATCAGCCCCGATGCTTTTGGATTCTACAACCTGGTATTCATCAATGATGAATTCTTTCCTGAGCACCGGTCCATTGCAATTTTCCTTTACCTTTATCAGATCTGTGTTCCGGCCGCCAAAAAATTCACTGTCGGTCAGGACGGAAACGGCAGAAGCGCCTGAATCAATATAAGCCCTGCAGACTTCCGCGGGACAGGCAAGGGAGTTGATAACACCCCTGGAGGGCGACTGTCTTTTGAATTCAGCAATTATACCATTCTTTTCCCTGTCAAGGACCGAAGATTTCAATGACCGCACAGGTTCGGGAAAATACCTGCTTTTTTCCAGTTCCGGTACAGGAAAGGATTTTTTCAGTTGCATTACTTCATGCTGTTTTGAAGCTACTATCTTTTCCAGAATATGCATATTTTTTGATTTGTTCCCCTGTTGTTTAATAATCATTTCCGTTACAGACCGGAACCGCAGCCAGCAGCTTTTTCCGTCTTCCGCCGCTGGCAAAAGCCGCCACCGGTGAAGAGGTGAGAGCCGGCAAATACCTGACTTACTGCATACTTATCAGTTTCCTGAATGAGCCGAGAGCCCTTCCTGATTCCAGTGATACCCTGGCAACTTCCACCGCTTCATTCAGGTCGATATCTTTATAACAGGAAATGGCAAGTGCAGAATTTGCAAGTACCGTATTAGTCTGCTCTGTTGTAGCCCTGTTCTCAAGTATGCTGAGCGATATTCCGGCCGCTTCGCCAATGTTTTTCCCTGCATGCAGTGACTGCGCCGTATTGTATGGCATTCCAAAGCTTCCGGGATCGAGCATGTCTTCCCCTTCGATCGTAAATATCTTTATCCCGGAGGTGAGTGATATTTCATCATATCCGTCCAGGCTGTAGATTACTGCAAACTGCTTCTTTTCATTCTGCATAAGATAGCTGTACAACCGTCCGGTCTGGATGCTGAAAACCCCGCTTACCTGGAAGGAGGGATTGGCCGGATTGACAAGCGGTCCCATTATATTGAAAATGGTTTTTACACCAAGCTGCTTTCTTACATGTCCTACTGCTTTCAATGCAGGATGAAAAAGGGGTGCATGCATGAAACATATCCCGGCTTTCTCAATTTCATTTTTCAGCTTATCATTGCTGTCTGAAAACCTGTAACCAAAATACTCCATGAGATTGAAAGAGCCGGTTAATGATGATACCCCGTAGTTTCCGTGTTTGGCCACGGGTATGCCTGCTCCTGCAACAATAAAGGAAGAGATGGTCGATATATTGAAGGTATTCTTTCCATCACCGCCGGTGCCGCAAAGATCTATCAACCTGCCGCCGTTCAGATCTACCCTGACTGCCAGCTCGAGCAGGGCATCCCGGAATCCCAGCAGCTCCTCCAGGCTGATGCTTCTCATTATGTAGGATGACAATATTGCTGCTATCTGTGCTTCATTGAATTCCAGGGCTGCTATTGACCTCATTAATTCACCGGCCTCGATCCTGGTAAGCTGCCGTGACTCAAGTAATTTTTCGAGAATATGCTTCATGTCGTAATTTTTTGTCATTATCATTCCGGTTTGTCTCCGTTTGTCCGGAGGGGGATGTCACATCAGTGATTATCATGAACCCCCTGCCTGACTGTTTTTTACGGGTGAAGTCTTTTTTTCACCATCGAACCCCTTTAACCAGTTAAACACTATCTTTTTACCCTCAGGAGTGAGAATCGATTCAGGATGGAATTGAACGCCGCAAATATCGAGCTCGCGATGGCTCATGGCCATGATATACTGCTCATCGTCCATGGCGTCGATGCGCATACATAAGGGAACCGAATCATTTCTCACAACCCAGGAATGGTACCTTGCCGCCTGGAAGCTTCCGGGCAATCCGTCGAAAAGATAATGTGCCGGTTTTATGACATTGACATTTGTAGCTACACCATGATATACTTTTTTGGTATTAAGCAGCTTTCCGCCGAAAACTTCAGCAATTGCCTGAAGACCAAGGCAAACTCCAAATATCCTTTTTGAATACCTGTTCGTGTCAATTATTTCCAGCAGTCTGCCGGCTTCGGAAGGGATACCGGGTCCGGGCGACAGCAATATCCCGTCATAATTTTTCACCCTGCCGGGAGAAATTTTGTCATTCCTGTAAACATCAATCTGATGCTCGCCATATTCATCGGCGTAATGCATAAGGTTATAGGTGAATGAATCATAATTGTCTACTAAAAGTATTTTTGCCATAGTTAAATGTTTTTGATAATCAGGTTAATGGCCCATTATAGGCTTCGGCCATTTTAAGTGCCTGCCTTAACGCCGAAAGCTTGTTGCCTACTTCTTCAAGTTCTTTCTGGGGAACGGAATCATTGATTATCCCCGCACCCGCCTGGTATACCAGTTTACCGTCATAGCTTGCGAACGACCGGATCATTATTGCATGGTTGAGTGAGCCTTCCAGACCGATATAGCCCAGGGCACCGCCATAATATCCGCGTTCCCCCGCCTCGATCTGGCTTATAAGCTCAATTGCCCGGTGCTTTGGTGCACCTGACAGAGTACCGGCCGGAAAAGTGTCTGCAAAGATCCTGTAGTTGTTCACATTTTTCTTCAGCTCACCCGTTACAGTCGATACAAGATGGATAACATGCGAGTATGCATGTACCTCTTTGTATGTTTTAACTTTTACGTTTCTTGAATGCCGGCTGAGATCATTCCTTGCCAGATCAACCAGCATGGAGTGCTCGGAATTCTCCTTGGGATCCGCTGCAAGATCCCTGGCGATCTTCTCATCGTTCAGGCGGTTGCCCGAACGGCGAAAGGTACCTGCAATGGGATTGATTGTTGCAGTTCCGTTGTTAACCTGAAGCTGGGCCTCGGGTGAGGATCCGAAAAGCTTGTACTTGAGGTAATCGAAATAGAAAAGGTATGGTGAGGGATTAACTGACCTCAGGGCCCTGTATACCTGGAATTCATCACCCTGAAAAGCTTGTTCGAACCGGCGCGAGAGAACAATCTGCAATACATTGCCCCTTGAACAGTGTTTTTTACCCTCCATAACCATTTCCAGGTATCTGTCATCATCAATTCCCGGTATTTCCGGGCCGGTTGTGCGGAAGGGGAAGGTTGCAGTGTTCCTGTTTGAAAGAAGGGAAACTATTTTTTCCGTGTGCCCGTTTTGCACGTTGTCAATTTCACAGATCGTCATAGTATTGTTGAAATGATTAATAGCAACAACAACCGAATACAGGTCATATTTCAAAAGCGGGACAGGGGAAGTCCGCCGGTTTTTCCCTGTATTGACATTATCGAAGAATTTAACCGCTTCCCATGATGTGAATCCGAAAAGCCCCGGGTAAATTTTTTCGTCGGGCTTGTTTTCCAGGGTTATCTTTTCTGCAAAAGAACCGGTAAGTGACACTATATCATCACTATCATGCAGATCGCTAACCCGGACAGGCTCTCCTGGCCGGTACAGCCTGGTTTTGTCTCCGGCAATTTCTATTCCTGCGACAGGATTAAGGCAAATATAAGAATAGGCATCTTCTCTCGAGCTGAAATCCGAACATTCAAGAAGAAGACTCTGGGGAAATTCATCCCGTAACCGCAAATAGATGCCTACAGGTGTAAGTGTATCGGCAGGAAGATGTTTAACTGAACAAAGCATATTTACAGGTTTATGTGTTTATATTTAATAGCATAATTTATAATGGTTCATTTTTATGGCCTAAGCTTCCGTAATAATAGTTGTGCAGTTTA
>SLGC01000307.1 GCA_007123885.1 Bacteroidales bacterium
GACTAATTCAAGGGGAAAATTCCACCTTCTGAGAAATTCATAGAGATATGAGGTTAAAGGATCAAGCTGCATCAACGAACTTATTTTCAGAATGTAACCATAACTTACAGGTGTGGCGATCTCATTAAACTTCTTGTTTATTGAATTTATATAGATTGCTTCTACATCTTTCAATTTCTTGCTTGTTTCATATAAAGTATCTGAAAAATCAGATGAAATTGCCTCAAATTCGGGAATAATCCTGAGTCTTATCCGGTTGCGCCTGTATTTGATTTCCCGGTTACTTGAATCTTCTCGATAATCAATATTGTTTTTCAAGGCATAGTCCATGATCTCTTTCCTGTCTGCAAACAACAACGGGCGTATTATTTTTCCGCTTTTTGCCCTGATACCGGTTAGCCCCCTTATGCCGGTGCCCCTGACCAGGTTGATTAAAAAAGTTTCAGCCAGGTCGTTCTTATTATGTGCAATGGCTATATATCTGTAACCATTCTCAGCCGCAAGCTGATAAAACCATGAATATCTTAATTCCCGTGCAGCCATTTGCAGTGACATCTTGTTGTCAGCAGCATATGATTCAGTGTCAAAATTTTTAACATAAAAAGGAATGTTGTGTTTTTGACAGTAATCAGACACGAATAGCTGATCGATGTCAGATTCATTTCCACGAAGATTAAAATTGCAATGTGCTGTTGAAATGTGACAGCCTGTGGTTTGAAACAGGTTCATCATAACCATCGAATCAATACCACCGCTTACTCCCAGCAAAATTCTTCCATGGATATCAAACAAATTTTCGTTATCAACGAATTCCTTGAATCTGTGATGCATATTTTTTCGGTTATATTAATATATGCAGCAATATATAGAACAAAGTTATAAATTGGCTGTGGTTTATGCAATATTAATGTGTGCTGAGTTGCAACCGTTTGTTTAGCCGTTTTTTATGCCTGATGGCATAAATGCGGGTATGATACAGTTACGTTCACATGTTTAGATGTTTCATACCATCAATGAGTTCTTTCAAAAGATCTGCCCCGAAAAGTGATTTTTGCCGGTTATCACTGTTTTTGATTGATCCTGCAAAATCAAGGATATTTGTTGTGCCGTAATAAACATTATCCATGTATGATTCTACAATTTCTGTATTGATTATCTTTTTGTTTGCCGGAGGTTGAGGATACTGCATGTCACTGTAGAATTCGGTGATATATCTGTACCTGGATTCATGCAACGCTAAAAATTCTGCGGGAATCCATTTCTGGGCTGAAACGAATTCAAATCTGCGGGCCAGGTTTCCCAGGATTTTGGCGGGAAGATCTTTAAATGGAATATCGCGGAGCAGGTAAATTTCCGCATATCTTAAAATGCCGGCAGGTCCGAATGCATCAAGGTCATCACATACCGATAATATTCTTAATATTTCCATATCAGGATCATCGGAGTAAAGTAGCAGGGAACTTTTTTTATCGTGTAATTCAATTGCCTTTAATGCCGGACCTGCATCAAATGGATATATATCAGGATTTTCTTCGAGGAATTTTTCACAGATCCTGCGGCTTTCAACACCATGTTCTTCGCTCAGGGTTTTGGTTAACCCTGTATCGTGAAAAAAAACCGAAAGCATAAGAAGCGAGATTTCCTGTTCATTGAGAGTCCTGCCTCTACCGGATAATCCTGTCAGAAGATCTGTTGCATAATTCCAAACACGCATATGATGAAGATGATCGTGGGAGGGAAGGTGAACTGTTGAAAACAATGATTTGCAATGAGAAAAGAGAAGTGATAGTGTTTTATTGTTAATGGTTAATCCGGTTGAATTATAGTTGGTATTCATATGGGATAAAAAAAGCAGAAAAGAAAACTTTTCTGCTGGTGGAACATTAAGTGGCTGTTTTAGTTGACACCTTCCTTTTCCAGAATATCCTTTGCCATTTCAAATATAGTGGTGTCATCCAGTACAACTATTCCTCCATTAGGGCCTTTTTCCAGATGGATGCCGACAGTCTCGCCCTCGTTATAATTTGCTCCACCAAAATAATTCCTGACTGTCTCTACACTCAGATCGAGTTTTTCAGCGATCATTTGCATGCTTCCATCTGGCAAACTGTCTTTTATCTTGCGCAGTTCATTGAATGTTATAGTCATATCATCACATTATTTGGTTAATAATATTTGAAAACCCCGACCATAAAGTTAGTCAATTTGCTAATTTAAGGTAATTATTTTCGAAAATTTAACTTTCAGTTTTTTTTACCACGTAAAGTTGTCCGGTCTCAAATTTAACAACCATTACTTTTTCATCTTTTGTTATGAATCCTACAAGTGAGGTGGCATCATATTGTTCATAATCAATTTCAACTTTGCCCGAGGGCCGCAGTGAGGTAGCTGCCCTTCCTGTCATTCCAACCATATCGCGGTAATGTGAATTAACGCCGATATATCCTTCATCCCTGTTCTGGGTAGAACTGAGCACCAGGTGAGAGAACATGTGTGTGTCAAGTAATTTCCTGCTGAG
This sequence comes from Bacteroidales bacterium, assembly GCA_007123885.1. Lineage (GTDB taxonomy): Bacteria > Bacteroidota > Bacteroidia > Bacteroidales > PUMT01 > PXAP01. Next base: position 2,519 of record SLGC01000307.1, read on the forward strand.
GGAGATCGAACCTGCAAGGGCAAGGAATGCACTGAGCACGACGAGAAAGAGTGACCTGACAAAAATCGTAGCTCCTACACCTTCAAATTCCCATACGATATTATCTATCATGGAAAGGGTCAGGCCGGTCACCATCAGACCTATTCCGGCAACTCCGGCCACACCGAATCCGGGAATGGCAAATATCTCAACTGCAAGTAGTACGACTCCAAGTGCAAACAGCACTATCTCCCAGTTTTGTGCTACGCCTTCAAGGTAAAGCGGGGCGAAATACAAAATTGCCGCCAAAATTGCAGCTCCCAGGGGAAATCCAACACCCGGAGTTTGAAGTTCGAAATAGAGACCGCCAATAATTATCATAATCAGGATCCCCTGCAATACCGGACTCATAAGAAATGAGATGATATTATCCATTGTTGTGAGTTCATATTCAGCTAACCGGTAATTTTCAATTCCGGCCTTCTCAAGCACTTCAGTTATACTTGCAGCAATTCCTTCACTATAGCCGATGGCAACAGCCTCTTCACTGGTCAGGGTAAGAACTTTCCCGGAATCGATAATTCCCGGAATATAAATCTCCGGATCTACCATGGCTTCGGCAATACGCGGGTCCCTTCGCCATGTCAAAATTGTATCATTCTCACTTATAAGAGTATCCCGGCCATGTGATTCGGCAGTAGCTCTCATGGCTGCCCGCATAAATGACTGGAATTTATCGGGTACGGGAGATCCCGTAGCATCGACAACTGTAGCGGCGCCTATACTTGCTCCCTGTCTCATGTATATATCCTGAGCTGCTATTGAGATTAATGCCCCTGCAGATATTGCGTTATTATCAACGTATACTATAACCGGAACGCGGGTATTCAGGATCTTTGTGCGTATTGAATCGGCTACCTGAACCATTCCGCCATAAGTATTCATATGAATAAGTATATAATCGGCCTCAAGTTCTTCAGCTTCTGCAAAGCTTCTTTGAGTCAGCCGCCACAGTGCAGGATCCACATTTCTTCTCATGCTGACCTGGTATACAACTCTTTCGTCACCGGTGGGTATGGTGTCGGCTGAAAGGGTGGGGGTGGCTGCAATAAGGCTCAACAGGACAATAATTGCATTTCTTATATATTTAAAACTTGCCATTTTTTAATTATTAATGATCAATTAAGTGATTATAAATGTTTCAATATCACAGATCAATGAAAGTAGAAGGACCATAATTGCAATATCCTTGTATTTTATTATAGCCAGTAAAAACGGGGTGGATTAATAAAGTCATATTGATACAAAAGTAGCATAAATTACAATCTGTTCATAATTTACCGGCAACTCAATAATACACCTTATTTTTTATAACTTTGCCCTGTCAAAAACAGATATGTATGGAAATTAGTATGCTTTCCGCTTTATCACCAATTGACGGCAGATATCGTCATGAGGTTGATGAACTTGCTGTTTTCTTTTCAGAATATGCATTGATCCGTTACCGTGTATACGTTGAAATCGAGTATTTTATTGCATTATGCAATATTCCTCTTCCGCAGCTGAAAATGATCACCCGCAAGCAAAAGGATAATATCAGAAGAATCTATGAGGAATTTAAAATTGAAGATGCTGAAAAAGTTAAAGAAATAGAAAAGGTTACCAACCATGATGTTAAAGCCGTGGAATATTATATAAAAGATTCCTTCAAAAAATACGGGGTTGAGAAATATATTGAGTTTGTGCATTTCGGACTGACCAGTCAGGATATTAATAATACCGCCATGCCATTGGCATTGAGAAATGCCATTCATGAGGTGTATACGCCTCTTGTTGAAAAAACGGTTGAAAAACTGTCAGAATTATCAGAAAAATGGTCTGGTATTACTATGCTTGCCAGGACACATGGCCAGCCTGCGACCCCTACAAGACTTGGTAAGGAGATTAAGGTTTTTTGTGAAAGAATTAATACCCAGATCGGACTTCTGAAAGCCATTCCCTGCTCAGCCAAATTTGGTGGAGCTATCGGCAACTTCAATGCACACCATGCAGCATACCCTGAATTTAACTGGATCCGTTTTGCAAATAGTTTCGTTAATGAAACTTTGGGACTTGACCGTACGCAGGTTACGACCCAGATAGAACATTATGATAATCTGGCCGCCAGTTTTGATAACCTCAAGCGTATTAATGTAATCCTGATCGATATGTGCAGGGATTTCTGGACATATATATCTATGGATTATTTCAATCAGACCGTAGAGAAAGATGAAGTTGGATCATCCGTTATGCCGCATAAGATCAATCCTATTGATTTTGAAAATGCAGAAGGCAACCTGGGAATAGCAAACGCATTATTTGAACATCTATCATCTAAACTTCCTGTATCCAGGCTTCAGCGTGATCTCACAGACTCTACCGTTTCAAGAAATATTGGAATACCTGTAGCTCATACTGTAATTGCCCTGAAATCAATATTGAAAGGACTGGGTAAGCTTAAGGTTAACAGGCATGCTATTGATGCTGATCTCCTTAAAAACTGGATCGTAATATCAGAAGCTGTTCAGACTATCCTGCGCAGGGAGGGGTATCCCAACCCTTACGAAACTTTAAAGGAACTGACACGGACAAACAAAAAAGTTACAAAGGAAGACTTTATCCACTTCATTGACAAGCTGAGCATCGACGAGTCCGTAAAGAAGGAGCTAAAAGCATTGACACCCTTCAACTATACCGGAATTGAATTATAAAAACTGTTACTTTTCACATTTATGAAGAATATCGGAAAGATATTGAAATATCTTATTCCATATTGGCGGAAAGGATTAATGAATATTTCCCTGAATATTTTATCGGCATTTTTTGCACTTTTCTCAATTACATTGGCGATCCCTTTTTTGGGAATTCTATTTCAGAATGAACCGTCAGTAACCTCGGTCGGTGAATTTGAGTTTTCAATTGCATCGGTAAGAGAATATTTCAATTACTATGTAACACAAATGATACTTGATCGGGGACCTATTAACACATTGATCTTCCTCAGCCTGGTAATAATATCCATGTCATTTTTTAAAAACTTGTTCCATTATCTTGCCATGTACTATTTGGCACCTATAAGAAACGGGGTTGTCAGGGATATCCGCAACCAGGTATTCGACAAGATAATGGTTCTGCCAATCGGGTATTTTTCCGAAAAACGGAAAGGGGACGTTATTTCCAGAATGACAGGTGATGTTCAGGAGATTGAAATATCTATCGTGAGTTCACTTGAAATGCTCTTCCGGGATCCTTTCCAGGTTATATTATACCTTTCGGCCCTTTTTTATATGAGTACATCGCTTACGTTATTTGTTTTGGTGCTTTTACCAATTAGCGGCTTTATTATTGGCAGGCTTGGAAGAACATTAAAGCAGACATCATTGAAGGGGCAAAAAAAAATGGGGGAACTTCTTTCAATGATCGAGGAAACTCTTGGCGGATTGCGTATACTAAAAGCATTTAATGCAGAGAACCGGATGACGTATCGTTTTCGCAACATGAATTCCCTTTATACAAAAATCATGGTGAGGATTCAAAGAAGACGCTTTCTGGCAAGTCCGGTGAGTGAATTTCTGGGAACTGTAGTCATGATCATTATAATGGTATATGGGGCAACTATAGTTCTTGCCGATACAGGAAGACTTAATCCCGAAGAATTCATTGCCTACCTGATGTTGTTTTATCTAATAATCGCTCCGTCCAAATCCTTTTCCACTGCAATGTATAATGTTCAAAAAGGCCTGGCATCGGTAGAAAGGATCCAGGAAGTTCTGGAAGCCCCGAATTATATCGTGGAAAAACCCTTTGCTTATCCCATCAATACATTCAAAGATTCAATCGAATATAAAAATGTTTCCTTCAGTTATGATCATGTTGATGTTCTAAGGAATATTAATCTTGTAATCAATAAAGGAATGACTGTTGCCCTGGTTGGACAATCAGGCTCAGGAAAATCTACCCTGGCAGACCTGCTTCCGCGTTTTTATGATGTTCAGCAGGGAGATATACTGATAGACGGGATTTCACTCAGGGAATACAAGATAAAAGATGTAAGGGCTTTAATGGGGAATGTTAACCAGGATCCGATTCTGTTTAATGACACTTTATATAATAATATTGCATTTGGTGTTGAAAATGCCACCGAGGAGGATGTTATTAAAGCTGCTAAGGTTGCAAATGCCCATGAATTTATAGAAGCCTCAAAACATGGTTATTATACCCGGATCGGCGATCGGGGAAGTAAACTGTCAGGGGGACAAAGGCAGCGCATCAGCATAGCAAGAGCCGTTTTGAAAAATCCACCCATAATGATACTGGATGAGGCGACTTCAGCACTTGATACCGAATCGGAAAGACTTGTACAGGATGCATTGTCCAGGCTCATGAAAAGCCGTACTTCGCTTGTTATCGCCCACAGACTTTCAACCATCCAGTTCGCTGATGAAATATATGTATTGCATGAAGGCATGATCGTTGAAAGAGGTAAACATGAAGACCTTCTGGAACTGAACGGTTATTACAGGAAACTTCATGATATGCAATATTTTTCATAAAATGGCAGGATCATTTCAGGAAGAAACGAGATTATACACAAGAAATGATCCTGATATCATTCCATGGAGGGGATGTATGATCATTCTGTAAAATTCCCGGGTTTGACTTGAAAAGCTATTATCAGAAGGCAAGTACCTTTAAATCGAAAGTTGCAGATATCGACGCATGGATTATATAACTATGGCTGGGTTTCCGCAGGTCAATAAACCAAGGGGATACATCCATGTGCAATGGCTAAAATGATATGAATGCAAATTATATCTAATTGATTAACAATTTTATAACCTGAGTTTGTTCGTATGAAGCCCCATGTGGGCGGTTTTTGCCCACACCAAATAACATGAATTTTAACAAAATAATATTCACATGAAAAAACACCTGATATTATTTTTGACTGCAGCACTGATGGTTTTATTCGTCAGTTTTTCAGCTCTCAATGCAGGAGACCCCGTTAATTTTACGATTGGATGGGCTTCCCTTGATATTACTCCAGATCAGCCGGTGCTTATAAGCGGACAATTTCATGCACGGATTTCAGAAGGCATTATGGATCCCCTTACCGTAACGGCATTGGCATTGGAATCCGGTTCAGGGCCGTCATCGGAAAAGACAATAATGATAAGTGCTGATCTAGTCGTAATTACTGATGGCACCAGGGACGGTTCTGCTGATAATCTGCGTGATAATGTCAGGCGGATATTAACAGGATCCATTCCTGAACTACGACCCGAACAGGTTGTTCTCAATGCGACGCATACCCATTCGGGCCCATTGTACAATTCAAGCAAAGATGCCAGGGAGGCTTACGGGGTTGAGCTTGATGCGATGCCGCCGGTTGAATGCCTTGCATTTCTCTCGGAACGGATAGCAATGGTTGCCGAACATGCATGGAATAACCGCAGTACCGGCGGCATAAGCTACGGCCAGAGCCAGGCAGTTGTCAGCCATAATCGTTTGCAGGTTGATTTCTCAGGCAAATCTAATATGTATGGAAATGTGAACAGGCCTGAATTCAGTCATATGGAAGGATTTGAAGACCATTCGGTCAACCTGCTTTTCACCTGGGACAGCAAAAGGAACCTTACTGGTGTGTTAATAAACCTGGCTGCTCCCTCACAGGTTAGTGAGCATGAATACAAATTAAGTGCTGATTTCTGGCACGATACCAGGGTAGAATTACGGAAACGGCTTGGGAAGGATATATTTATTTTTGCACAATGCAGTGCTTCCGGCGACCAGTCCCCGCACGTAATGGTTGGCGCCGACGCTGAGGAGCGAATGCAGCAGATCAAGTTTCCCGGCGTAGAAAGCGGTCGCGGCAGCCTGGCTCGCCGGAAGCAAATTGCCATCCGCATTTCTGATGCCGTCACCTCTGTTTTCCCCTACATGAGAGACCATATTGAATGGGATCCTGTTTTTACTCACCATATGAAGGTCATAAAGCTTTCAAGACGGCTGATGAGCGAGGAAGACGTTGCGGGCGCTCTCAGTGAAAGTGAACAGTGGAGAGAACGGTATGAACAGCTACTGCTTGATCTGGAAAAGAATCCTGCTATAAAGGATAAGCCAAGGTGGTATTATGAAATATCGAGATCTTTCAGAAGGATGTCCTGGGGACAGAATGTAAGCGAGAGGTATGAGCTGGAAAAGGTGCAGCCCCTGCTGCCTGTTGAGGCTCACGTAATACGGATCGGGGATATAGTCATAGCCACCAATCCTTTTGAACTTTACCTGGATTATGGCATGCGTATAAAGGCACGCAGCCCTGCCGTCCAGACATTTATCGTGCAGCTTGCCGGCAGCGGCACGTATCTTCCCACCAGCCGTTCAATTGCAGGAGGCGCATATGGGGCGGTACCGGCAAGTACACTTGTTGGTCCCGCGGGAGGGGAGGAATTTGTTGAAAAAACCCTTGAGATGATCAATAATGCATGGCATGGAGAAAAATAAACACTTATTACTTTAATTAAACACCCAGGCGATGAAAATACCGAATATCCCAAACACTTTCACGATCATCCTTATTCTGATTTTCGTTTCCTGCTCTTCTGCCCGGAGCGGGGTTCACGGCTTTTGCAGGGATAAATCAGACAGGGATGACCAGAGATCATCAATAATGTCAAGAAACACTATACCCTATACACTACCATGGGATGATATGCCAGTTGACCTGTCGTTTGTTTATGAAAATGAAAAACCTGCAGGGAAGCATGGATTTCTGAAGGTGAAAAATGACAGGTTCGTTTTTGAAGACGGCACGGAAGCAAGGTTCTGGGGCACGAATTTCAACAGTGCCCAGTGCTTTCCATCTCATTCGCATAGTGAAAAGGTTGCAAAGCGCCTGGCCAAAACAGGTGTTAACCTTGTCCGGTTTCACCAGATGGATGCCGAATGGTCGACACCTAATATATTCCAGTTCACGAAGGGCAAAAACAAATCAGCCACGGCAGGGTTTGACCCTGAGAGCATGGACAGGCTGGATTACCTGATTTATTGCCTTAAAAGAGAAGGGATCTATATCTATATGGACCTGCTGACATACAGGAGGTTTAAAACAGGTGACGGAGTTGAAAATGCCCATCTGCTGGATCCTCCCCTGCGCGAGGCCGGGAAGGCATACAGTACATATAACAGGAGAATGATTGAGCTGCAGAAAACTTTTAACCACGATTTATGGACACACACAAATCCCTACACCCAACTGGCATACAAGGATGATCCAGCAATAGTGCTCACTGGCGTCACCAATGAGAATGATTTATTTACTTACCCGAGGTACGAGGTAGTGCACGAGCCTTACAGGAGCGAACTGGAGGATTTATACAGGGAGTGGGCCCGGGCAATGCAGATAAAGTTAGGCGCAGGGAAAGTGGTATTTGATCCAAGGGGGGATATTAACATGCAGAACTTTTTTATTGATATCACCACTGATTATTACAGGGAGATGATTGACCATATGCGGGAACTGGGAGTTAAGATACCCATATCAGGAACAAACTGGTCAATAAATACAGCCCATCTGACAGCCCAGATGGCAGGCGATTTTACCGACAGCCATGCTTACTGGTATGGCTGGTCATGGTCAAAGGATGATAAATCATTTATGAATGATCCGATGACCGGCAGCAGGAACAACATGCTGCCAAATCTTGCTTATTACAGGGTACAGGATAAACCCTTTTTTGTTTCCGAATGGGATAATCCATGGCCCAACGAATGGAGGGCCGAGAGTTCCCTTTTAATGGCTGCTGCAGGTGCACTGCAGGGCTGGGGGGGATTTGCCATTCATACCTACAGGTATACACTGGATGAAAGTGTTGATATGATTGGAAAACCAATTACATCGGGAGCCATTGGAGGAATTTATTACAGGGGCGGGGTTTTTGATACATTCAACGATCCTGCAAAGTACGGACTGTTTTATCATGCAGCACTTATAATGCGAAGAGGAGATGTAAGTCCCGCAGATAAGACCGTAAATATCCAACCCTTTGATATTCTTTCTCCCCGGGGCCGTGCCTACGAGCTGATCGCTGAAAAGCACAGGGTAGAGACAGTTTTGCCCGGTTATACAGCTAATTCAGATACAGTCATCAGTACATCTGAAACATATATTGATATTAATGAAGTCGAGGTGCTCTCCGATACTGGAGAACTTTACAGGAATCTTGAAAAACAAACAGGCTGGATTGATTCTCCCAGAACCAAAGCGGTTTACGGTTTTACCGGCAAGGAGGGCGCGATACAGTTAACCAATATGAATATCAATGTTAAGACGGATTTTGCCACAGTAGCTATAAGTTCGTTGACCGATGAGCCGATAAGAAGTTCCGATAACATGTTGCTAACAGCGGTAGGCAGATCGGACAACACGAACAGCCTTTACAATGCCGGTCATACAAGGCAATTGGAAGTTGGTCACGGTCCTGTACTGGTTGAAGTAATTGAAGCAGTAATTGAAATTGAAACAAGTAGAAATAACCTGCGTGTTTTTTCTGTTAATCCCGGGGGATTTATTATCGGATATATCCCATCGGAATACAAAAACGGGATTTTTAGTTTTAAAATAGGTGAGGAATACCAGTCAATGTATTATCTGATCCAGACTATATAAAATATTGCCTTGAGCGGTGAATATCAATTGTCATACTTTCCGGCGGCAGGCATTCCCGCGATCATACCCGATCTGAGAAGTATGCGGATGTGTCGGAATTACGGCTTCGCCGACTTCCCCTTGCCTTCGCCCGGATTACGGCTTCGCCGACTCCCGGAAGGAATTACGGCTTCGCCGACTCCCGGAAGGAATTGCGGCTTCGCCGACTCCCGGAAGGAATTACGGCTTCGCCGTGATCCCGTTAAGGGGCCGTTCAAAAGGATTTCAGGCATCTGCCCTGGTTCGGAATTACGGCTTCGCCGACTCCCGGAAGGA
>SLGC01000392.1 GCA_007123885.1 Bacteroidales bacterium
AGCATATCGGGAAGCCAATATATATTCAGCTATAATCCTGGTTCTTTCTTTTCTCAGGCTGGGAATTATGCGTGGTGATGAAATGCAGAAGCAGGCTGCAAGTTTTTCAAGGAAATTTTTATTTATATAAAAGGCATAGTAGACCTTTTTGTAATTAGTGTGATCTTCAAACCTTATAGCCTTGTTAAGAAGATCAACACCCTGCGTTACCGCATAAGCGTAGTTCTTTAATGAACCGGTATAAGACAGACTCAGTTTTTCGTTTGCCGCCCTCCATATAGCATCATCCATTATGCTGTCAAAATGTGCCTGGCCAGGATAAAGCTTGTAAAAATGATCTACTACCTGCAGTGAAAGAGCAGTTTTCAGCTGTGACAGGCTTTTAAATGATTTATAACTTTTGGCTACTCCTGTATCAAATCCGCTGATTTTATCCAGTGTGTTTATCACATAGGACATATCCTTCATACTTGTAAGAGCTTCAATGGTGTTTAGAGGAACCATAATCTGCTTGCCAAAATGCTTTATAAGATATCCGGGAAAAACTGTTCTCTTTCTCAGGTGGTTCCTGCTATAACCCATTGTTTCCGCAAATTCGACCGGATCAAACAGGAATTTAATATTCGGATTGGCATTCCCTTTCCCTTGTGCATCAAAAAATTCAGCAATTTCCGGTTGATTGACATTAAGCTGATGCACGAATCTTTCCGGCAGCACAAGGCAGCTTTCAGAGCCTGTCTGCTGGTATTTATGAGCAATGAAATATGATATGTCCAGAATAAGGTCACCATTGAAGGGAAAGGACCGCTTGAATGAGATAGCATTTTTCGCCAGAATACTATCCATCCGGATTAACAGATCATCGGGCACCAGATCGGCATTGTCTTCTGCCATATTAGCCAGGTGATGTTCAACCAGGGTGTCAGTCTGGTCAATAGAATTGCCATTGAACAAGTCGGTATTTTCCATTATTTATCTTTAGGGATGTTATCAAGCTTGAGAGATATTTCTTTAAGCATTTCAGAAATATCCACGCTAATCGACACAGATTGTTTTTTATGAAAATAATCTATACAAAAGCCTAAAAACTCTGTTTGATTTTTGCCTGATAATGCAGCCAGAGATTGCAATTTCTGCTTTGATTGCAGTGGTATCCTTACCAGTGCGGTTTTTTGTTTTTCTTGTAACATACTAATGCCTGCTATAGGTTGTAATCGTTGATTTACTTATTCAAAGATATGGTTAAACATGTTACATGCAAGGCTGCAGGGAAAAAAGTTGTCAACACATGACAAAGGTTTTTCAACAATTTTAAGTAGGGTATGTCAGGGGGCAAGTTTTCGAGTTAAGAGCAGCGGACAGAATGGAAGCAAACGCCAACGCAGAAATCTTGCCATGCAGTAAATAAGGATTAAAATAGGGCCTGGTGATGGCCTTTTGCTCTTTGGCACCGCAGGAACGAGGATGACAATGTGCAAAACAGGGTGGCTTTATATGTTTACTTTCCAATGTCCCTTTTTCTTTGATACAATTCGGTCCAATAAATTTTTAGCTTTTAGTTTATTGATATTATACTCAACAGTAATTGTTGCTATGCCTAACAGTATGGAAAGTTTGGTGATTGTGATATAAAGGTCAGGCACGATGGCTTCAAGAACAAGCTGTGCGCTTTTCTCCAATTTATACCCTAACTTATTCCCCAATTTATACCCCAGTTTTTTAACCACTAACAGGGGCCATGACTTTCTTTTTGAAATAAAACGTAACCTTGATATAGTCTTGGCCCTGGTCAAATTCGGGAGGGAAGCCCCCGGAGCCAAGGCCAGTACATCATGCTTGCGGCAAATGCCGGATTTATAGCGAGCATGTTATAGCTGCTATGCCCGTATAGCGCAATTTAGACTAAACAGGTTTTTGGGACGGTCCTTTACCCCAATCATAAAGAATAGATAGATGCAATTATGGTGCAATCAATGTGCAAATTGTGCAATTAATGTGCAATTCATTTAAGCTCATAGAATGATCCCGCTCCTTTGACATTACTTGGTTTTAATATTCCCTTTTCAACCAGGTCAGCAAGATCTCCTGAGGCGGTATTCCTTGAACAATCGTTTATCTTCTGATATTCCTTATTCGTAATTTTTCCATTCTTCTTCACATACTTAACAGCTTCAACTTGTCTCTCATTAACCCCCAACCGCTTCAGGTAGTCTTCTGCCAGGAAGTCTTTCAGGAAAGTGACCTGCATACCACCTGCCACCTCTTCAATGGTCGGTTCAGGTAGACCGGCTTTTTGGCAGGCATCCAACATTATGGAAATGCCCCTTCCCCAGGCTTCAATATAGCCGGCCTTAAAGAAAACCTCTGCTATGTTCTTGTTTCGTGGATGAGAGGGATGTTTGGCTTTGAGCATTTCAACAGTCAATTCGTCCGGCAATGTCCCGGGATTCCAGATGGATAATTTGTCGTCATAAACACTCAGTTGGATGGTGGAACCTTTATAGTCCTTGTGCACAATGGAGTTCAATATGGCTTCCCGCAAAGCCGGTTCGGGATATTCCAGTTCTTCCACACGCTGCATGCCTTCATAGCGGATCGGGAAAACCAGATATTTACTTTTTAGAATTTCCATCACCTTGTCCGCCATTTCTATCAGGTTGCCTTTCACCACATCCTGGAATTTCAGGTCGGCATCCGATTCACCGAAGCGCCCGATTTTGAAATAGGCAGACGTGAAATATTTTATGGGATCTTTGCCGAAAAGCAGCAGAGCAGCATTTTTCAGTTTGCCGTTGTCATTGATAAGGTGCAGGTTGCCCAAAAGTGTCCTGGCATCTTCCTCCGCTGCATCCGGTGCGATACGTCTACTTTTCAGTGCTTTCCTGGTGAAAACCTTTACAGCTTCTTCATCAATGTCCTTTAAAGTTGCAGATTCCAACGGAAACTCGTCCCAGGTTTTCCCTGTTCGTTTCAATATAAACTCGATAAGTGCCGGTCCTTTCAATTCCTGCAAGGTGCTGCCGGTACGAACATAGTACTTGCCCCTCACAGAAATAGGCAC
>SLGC01000377.1 GCA_007123885.1 Bacteroidales bacterium
AAGCCTTTCCTGGAAAATAACATCATTTTACAAGGGATATCACCAGGTGGAGGCTGTGCCATTTTTGTTCAATGATGAAGGAGAGCTGCGGGTGCTTCATACACGACCTGCAGGTATTGAGGTTCTGGCTCCCGGTATCGATCAGGAGGCAGGTATATACGATATAAAAGCCCCCTTTGGCATACCCCGAAGCTTTATGGAAATTTTCCCATGGGCAATTTTGTCAATCCTGGTACTATTCCTTATATGGTATGCTTTCCGGTATTTCCGCGCTAAAAGGTCAGGTCTTCCTCTTTCCTCTGTGACGCGGCAGATTGAGCCAGCCCATCTTATTGCAATGAAGGAACTAAGGAACCTGCAGGCAGATTCACTCTGGCAAAAGGGAATGTTGAAGGAATACTATACAAGATTAACTGAAATTATACGTAAATATATTGAAAGAAGATATGGTGTAACCGCTATGGAACGGACAAGCAGGGAAATAATCGAAGAACTGGATTGCAGGACCGATACGGTCAATGAAGTTATCGGATTACTGGATGAATGTTTTACCCTTGCCGATCTTGTAAAATTTGCAAAGGCTCAGCCTGGTGAGGAACATCATGAAAAATGCCTTAATACTGCATTTCATTTCATCAAGGCAACTTTCAAATCTGATGAAGCTGTGCCGGAATCCGGCCTGAAGGAAAGTGCTCCGGACTCTCTTAATTTGAAGGATGGTGAAATGGTTGCGGGAAAAGAACAATACGGTTAACCAGTTAATTAACGGATGCGCCTTTTATCCGACAGGAATACACAACATCAGTTATACCGTTCGGGCATAAGGCTGGGAAATTCAGATTGTAAGAGATAAAGAACCGAAACGCAATTATTTAATGGGAGATTACATATTTGCTTATCCGAAATTTCTGTGGCTGCTGCTTTTGATACCTGCTGCAGTCTTGTGGTATGTTTTCAGGCAGCACCTGCGTTATCCCCCGGTACAGATGCCGGGCTTGCAATGGCTTGCCGGTGCGCCTGACACTTTCAGGCACTACCTTCGTCATGCGCTCTTTGCATTCCGGGTCCTGGCAGCCGTGTTTCTTGTAATCGTACTTGCCAGGCCCCAATTACATGATTACTGGGAGGAAGTTGTTACCGAGGGTATCGATATTATGATTTCACTTGATATATCCAGCAGCATGCTTGCCGAAGATTTTAAACCCAACAGGATGGAAGCAGCAAGGGAAATAGCAGTTGAATTTATTGAAGGAAGGCGTAATGACAGGATCGGGCTGGTGATATTCAGCGGAGAAAGTTTTACCCAGTGTCCTCTGACTACAGATCACACTGTCCTGGTGAATTTGCTGCGGGATGTTGAAATAGGCATGATTGAAGATGGTACAGCCATCGGGATGGGACTGGCAACTGCTGTCAACAGGCTAAGGAACAGCGAAACAAAAAGCAGGATCATTATACTGCTTACCGATGGAGTGAACAATCGCGGTGCCATTGATCCTTTAACAGCTGCCAGTATAGCTGCCGGATTCGGGATACGGGTATATACAGTAGGTGTGGGCAGCACAGGACCTGCACCCTTTCCTGTGCAGACACCCAGGGGAATCCACTATCAGAATGTCGAGGCTGATATTGATGAGGATGTTCTGCGTGAAATTGCAGATATGACAGGAGGCAGATATTTCAGGGCAACAGATGAAGACAAACTTGTTGAAATATATTCGGAAATTGAAAAACTTGAACATTCAATGATTGAGGTAATGCATTTTAATACAACCAGGGAGGAATACGCTAAATTTGCTGTCCTTGCAGGATTATTCCTGATTCTTCAATGGCTTATATCCATTTTCCTGATAAGGGAACTTCCCTGATTAATTATAAAACATAATAATAATGTTTGAGTTTGCAAATAGAGATTTCTTGTGGTTCTTGTGGCTGGTACCCTTAATGGTTGTCCTGTTCCTGGTAATCAGCTACCGGCGCAGATCCGCATTGGGAAAGTTCGCCGACCCGGAATTTCTGGCCGGATTGATGCCACTGGCGTCTCCAGGAAGGCGGTCGTTGAAATTCTTTTTATACCTTTTTGCTGTTGCTTTTATAATAGTTGCACTTGCAGGACCACGTTTTGGTTCCAGGCTTGAAGAATTTAAAAGGGAGGGTGTAGAGATAATAATTGCCCTGGATGTTTCCAACAGCATGCTTGCCCGCGATATCAGGCCCAACAGGCTGGAAAGGTCAAAAATGGCCATATCAAGACTTGCTTCCGGTCTGAGAAATGACAGGATAGGATTGCTGTTGTTTGCAGGTGATGCATTTGTGCAGGTACCCGTTACCAGCGATTATGCCGCTTTCAGGATGATACTTGATAATGTCACAACAGATATTGTGCCGGTTCAGGGAACCGCTATTGGAAGGGCAATAGATATGGCTGCCAGGTCATTTACGTCTGAATCATCGGCCAGCAGGGTTCTGATCATAATTTCCGATGGCGAGGACCATGAAGATGATCCGGTTAAATCTGCCCTTTTGGCAAATGAAATGGGGATAACAGTACATACTATCGGTATGGGACGTCCCGAAGGCACACCAATTCCACTGGGCGATGATAACTCCCGCTTTCTTGCAGATGAGGAGGGTAATACGGTTATTACCCGGCTTGATGAGGCCACCCTCAGAAGAATTGCCTCGGCTGGCAATGGATTATATATCAGGGCAGGTACAGCTTCGACCGGTCTTGATATTATCATGGAAGAGATAGGGAAAATGGAAAGGGAGGGATTTGAAGAGTTGCAATATACAGAATTTGAAGAACGTTTTCAGTATATGGCATTTATCGCCCTGTTGCTGATGATTATCGATTTCATGATACCTGAACGGAAAAGCAGATGGCTAAATAAAATAAACCTTTTTAAAGCAGATAAAAAATAATGATCATGGAGCGGATGAAAAGTTTCGATGGATATAAACCGGTAATTTTGGCTTTACTGATTGCCTTGACACTATTTTTGCCTCAAAATCTTTCCGGTCAGAAAGAAAAACGGCTAATACGTGAGGG
>SLGC01000451.1 GCA_007123885.1 Bacteroidales bacterium
ACGACATCGTTGCGAAAGGGCCTGTATTCTATGTGGTCGGTAATTGATATGGCATCGAGTCCTTCCCTCCATGCCTCATGAACACGTACGGTGGGCCATACTGTTCCGTCAGAGAACACGGTATGCATATGGGGATCATATTTAAGTGTTACGTAACCGGGAATGTCAGGGATATTGATATTGTCCCTGACCTGCGATTCGGCATCGGCTATTACCAGTAACAGTACGACCGGAATGAAAAAAGACTTTTTCAACATGGTGAAGGATCGTTTATTTTACTTTAACCAGGAGAAAGAACCGACATAAAGACTCTCAAATATAAAAATACTTTTTAAATCAACATAATTTGATTATTAAAAAAAGAGGAGCATAAAATTACTTTAGGTTCAACTTCAATTTGATTGTTGAAAAAAGGAATATAAAATTACTTTTAAAATCAATTACTGTTTGAATATTAAAAAAAAAGGAGTATCTTGTATGAGATTTTTCTGCTTAAAAATGTCATGATTGTCTCAACCATACAGAAGAGTTGAACAGCAAAAAGACTTGTTCAGGTTGTAGCTGGTAGTGATGGATAAAGCCCTTGTTAAAAGAAGGTTTGGTGGTTCCTTCAATAATAGGGGCTTTATTATTGGCCTTTTTAAAGCTGGCCGGAATTTCCAAATCCCTGCATGATTCATTATTTAAACTCTTCATCCCCAGACACTTATTCAAATCAGGCCGGAATTCATCAATACAATCAGACCCGCTGATTAAGATCTGCTTCCAGAACAAATAATTCCCGGATCATAAACAGACAGACCTTTACCTTTTATCCTTAATCAAAAAAAGGAAAATAGTATTTCAGGTTTTCACGTGTAAGCCTTGTGCCGTATTCTGAATCCTGGAAACATTCGGCGTAGTTGATCCTTCTGCCCCTTTGCCGGCCATACAGCTCGATAAGCTTTTCCCTGAAAGGTTCAGCCGAGAATTCAGGCCTGTTGAGATCTCCCATCCATCTGCGCCGCTCCGGATCAGTCTCAGGAACCTGGTCGAGGATACCCCTGAAAAATGGCCGCCAGCCGTAATAGAGCGTTTTGTGTTCATGAAGCATGTCCAGCTTCTTTTCAACCGAATCGTCGATATCGATGCACACATCAGGCTTGAAGGGTGCGGGCTGGGTAAAGCGGTCGCTCATATACAGGAACATCGGATTTTTTTCCAGATGAGGGATATTGGGGACAATTGTCGGCACGGTTACCATATAGGCGGCATCGAGTACAAGCTGCCCGGTATACCGCAGATCGGGATGATAATCCCAGGGCCTGTGGGTGATCACAATATCAGCCCTGTGTTCCCTGATAAGCCTGATGATCTTCAACCTGTTTTCAAAGGTTGGCATCAGCTGGGCATCGTCAACATCCATGACAATATACCTTGCTCCTATTAAGTCGCCAGCCCTTCTTGCCTCTTCCCGCCTGATGCGTTCAAGCTCAACGGCGGGGATCTCATAATGCCCGGCATTCCCGTTTGTAACTGATACGAGTGTAACATTGTGCCCCTGCTGTATCCATTTCCATGCAGTGCTGCCCATCCTGAAATCAGCATCGGCGGGATGGGCACTTATTACCAGGATATTGAGAGTATGATCCTGTTCCTGCTGGGCTGAAGCATTCAGCAGTATAGCGAATAAAATTATAAACAGGGCTGGTATCTTCATAATAATAAATTAGTTTAATTTGCAAATCCGGATCATTTGGGCGCGGTCTTTTCCGGGCAGGGCTTTGCCCGGCCAATGTAATGCACACGGGGTATTCCATAATATGCGGGTAATGCCCCGGCACTTTAACCATGCCGGGATATTACCGTTTCAATCTAGTCGAAGAAGGGAAAATAGTGCTTCAGGTTATCCTGAGTCAATCTTACCCCGTATTCGGAATCCTGGAAACATTCGGCATAGTTGATCCTGGTTCCTCTCTGGCGGCCATATAGCTCAACAAGCTTATCCCTGTAGGGTTCGGCACTTGAACCTCGCTTCCTTCGCTCACCCATCCAGATGCGCCTTTCACGGTCGCCTTCGGGAACCTGGTCAAGTATTCCCTGGTTAAATGGCAACCATTCATACATCTGGCAGGTATGTTCATGATACATATCCATCTTCTTTTCAATTGCATCGTCTATATCGATACATACATCGGCCTCGAATGCGGAAGGCTGGGTGAACCTGTCGCTCATGTAAAGGAACATGGGATTTCTTTCGAGATGGGGGATGTGGGGAACTATTGTGGGCACGGTAACCATATATGCGGCATCAAGGACCAGCTGTCCGGTATAGCGGTGATCCGGATGGTAATCCCATGGCCTGTGTGTAATAACTATATCGGCCCGGTGTTCCCTGATAAGCTCGATGATCTTAAGCCGGTTCCCGAATGTCGGCATTAGCTTTCCATCATCAATATCCATTACAATATATTTGGCTCCAATGACCTCACCGGCCCTTCTGGCTTCATCACGCCGGGTACGTTCCAGCTGGGTGGCTGTCAGTTCATGATGTCCGGCGTTGCCGTTTGTTACCGATACAAGGGTCACGTTATGGCCTTGCTGTATCCATTTCCAGGCTGTGCCGCCTACTTTTTCAGGATCATCGGGATGGGCACCTATTACAAGGATATTGAGACTGTAATCCTGTGTGCCCTGTGCTGCAAGATCGGAAAGCATTGCAGCAATTAATAATAGAGGCAGAATAAAGCAGATTTTTTTCATCTAAGGAAGGTTTTGGTTAAATTTTAGGAATTGTTCTGAACTGTACGTTTTTTTATTGAAACTATCCCGGAAATGATAATCCTTAAAAAAATCAAAGGCCTGCTTCCAGGCCTTTTGATGTTTTCCAAGCCGGAGGATACCGGTAAAAGCTTTAGTCAAAAAAAGGAAAATACCGGTTCATATTATCCCTGGTAAGCCTTACCCCGTATTCGGAATCCTGGAAACATTCGGCAAAGTTAACCCTTGCTCCCCCTTCACGGCCATAAAGCTCTATGAGTTTCTCCCTGTACGGATCGGCAATGGATCTCCTCGACCAGCGCTCTGTCAGCCAGGCAAGACGCTCATTGTCACCCTCAGGGACCTGGTCCAGTATGCCCTGGTTAAAAGGCAGCCATTCATAAAATTGTGAAGCATGCTGATGCAGCATTTTCATTTTTAGATCCATAACATCATCAACAGCTACACAAACATCAGGTTCAAAGGGTGTGGGCTGGGTGAATCCGTCAGCCATGTAAAGGAACATCGGGTTTCTTTCAAGATGGGGAATATGGGGAACAATAGTGGGAACAGTCACCATATATGCAGCATCGAGAACCAGCTGACCGGTATACCGGTGATCCGGATGGTAAGACCAGGGCCGGTGGGTCAGTACAATATCAGCCTTGTGTTCCCTTATAAGCCTGATGATCTTCAACCTGTTTTCAAAAGTTGGCATCAGTTTGCCGTCATCAATATCCATTACGACATAAGTGGCGCCTATAACCTCACCGGATCTTCTTGCTTCGTCGCGGCGTGTACGTTCAAGCTGATCTGCCGTCAGTTCATGATGGCCGGCATTTCCGTTTGTTACTGAAACCAGAATTACATTATGGCCCTGCTCTATCCACTTGTAGGCTGTTCCTCCGGCACCTATATCAGCATCATCGGGATGGGCGCCTATTACAAGGATATTGAGGGGTTCCGTCTGACTGTGGGCCGCAGGTCCGGCAAAAATGGCAAATACAAGTAATATGGGAATAATTAATAATTTTCTTTTCATAATTATATAGTTTGATGATTTAATTTTTATGCATAACCCCATGATTTCATGATGGCCAGGTTTTCTTCCATGCAGTCCATCGGAGTCCTCCCCTGGTAAGCTTCCTGCTCAATCACGAAAAGGGTGGTGCCTGTATCCCTTGCAAGATCGGTCGCCTCCCTTACGCCAACAAGGCCCTTCCCGAGTATGGTACTTTCATACCTGTCATCATCCCGGCGTATCATGTCTTTAACATGGATGTTGTCATATCTTCCCGGATACCTTGACAATACATCTACGGCCCTGGCCCCGGCTACATACATATTGCCGGTATCAAGCTGCAATACCACCTTGTCGGCATCGGTATTTTTCATCATCAGGTCAAAGATCGTTTCCCCCCTCAATGTTTCGGTGAATTCGAAATCATGATTGTGGTAGCCGAATCTCATTCCATGACGCTGGCAAAGTTCGCCGCATTTATTGAATACCTCCATATTTTTCATATACTCATCATAAGTGGCATACATGCGCGGGTCCATCCAGGGACTAACGACATATTCCTGTCCCACATATGCAGCATTCTCTACCAGCTTTTTCCAGTCGTCCGAGAAGTCACCGGCCTGCCCGTCCCAGTGATTTGGCCCGAACACCGTATGACCGGAAGGCATCCTGAGTCCCAGGTCATCCAGTATACTTCTGAACTCTGAAGGGCTGTAGCCATAGAACTTATGATCCACATAGTTGGCATGTTCAACATGGGTGTAACCCATTTCAGCAATTTTTGTTATAGAGCCAAGAGGATCCTGGCGCATATCGTCGCGGACACAATAAAGCTGGGCGGCGGTCACAATGTTCCTGTTGCGGCCGGAAGAACAACCGGCTTTTGCCAATAACACAGCACCCGCCATTGCCATGGTACTGGTCCTGATAAATTCCCTGCGTGTAGTTTTCATTGTTGGTTGGTAAGTTTTATTATGATATAATGTGATCAGGCAGGCATCGGGGGAAGTGACCAGCCGGACCGGAATTCGTGCTTTATAAGTTCCTCTGAGAAAGCCCTGGCGTTGAAATGGTCTGTCCACTCCTTATTAAATGAAGGATGGCCGTCCTGAATGGTGAAACCATCTTCAACAACCATTCTCAGTGTTTCGTTGGCTCCTATATTGGTGAATCTCATATTGGCGCCGTCCCATTCAAGTTCCTTGTGCAGATCCTGCAGACGGACAGCAAGGACTCCCATGACAACCATTTCATTAAACGGTCCTGCCACCTTGAAGTTGGAAGCCGTTTCGACCCTGTTGGCAGGGCTTTCCTTGCAGGCTCTCACCCAGTCCATTATATGATCCTGATCGGGAACTCTTCTCATTGTCTGGGGCACGGAAGGTTCTCTTCCTGACATAAGCCACGGCCGCAGTGAACTGGAACCGCATACCAGAATATCTTTCGAACCATAAAAGATCACACCGCCGCCACCATCATTCATATCCTTGCCCTCGGGCCATCCTTCGGGTTTAAGGGGCTTCAGTCCGCCGTCATACCAGTGTACTTCAACCTCGGGCATGTTGACCTTGCCGGTTGATGGTCTGGCAGGAAATATCATACGCAGCTTCTGTGCGGTGGGACAGCTGTCATTCAGCAATAATGTAGAGCTTCCCTGGACTTTCGTGGGATAAAGCAGGTTCAGTGCAGTGAATACAGGCTGAAGAACATGGCAGGCCATATCGCCAAGGGCACCTGTGCCAAAATCCCACCAGCCCCTGAAGTTCCATGGAGTATAAATTTCATGGAATGGACGCATTTTGGCCGGGCCTACGAACACATCCCAGTCCATAGTCGAAGGCACCGGCATAACCTCTGAAGGCGTATTGAGCCCCTGCGGCCAGATAGGCCTGTCAGTAAAAGACTCGACCCTTGTCACTTCGCCTATCTCCCCGTTTTGGATCCATTCAACAATCTGACCGAAGGAATCATTGGATGCCCCTCCGTTCCCCATCTGTGTGGCAACCGGGTACTTTTCGGAAAGCTTTGTAAGCAGCCTTGATTCATAAACAGAATGAGTAAGGGGCTTTTCAGTGTAAACATGCTTCATGTCGGTCATTGCATAGGCAGTGATGTCGGCATGTGTATGATCGGAAGTTGCCACCATTACGGCATCTATGGAATCTCCCATTTCATCATACATTTTTCTCCAGTCGTAATATTTCCTTGCGTTCGGATACTGGTCGAAAACTCTCTGTGAATAACGCCAGTCAGTATCGCAAAGCGCAACAATGTTTTCGCTCTGCATTCCCCTTAAAACTGCAGCGCCTCTTCCACCGACACCTACGCCGGCTATATTCAGCTTGTCACTTGGCGGGGTATGTCCCAGTCCGCTGATTACCGAACTGGGAAGAATTGTAAAAGCTGCGGTTGCTGCAGCGGTTTTTGTCATAAATTCCCTTCTTGTAATCTTATTTTTCTTTTCCATGATCTTAAGTTTTTAATGGTCTAAATATCCTTATTTGATACCCTTCATTCTGATTTTATTTGACTACCGGAATGCAAGTTAATCAAAAAAGGGAAAATAATAATCCATGTTTTCTTTTGTCAGCCGGACTCCATATTCTGAATCCTGGAAACATTCTGCATAGTTGATCCTTCTGCCCCTTTGCCTTCCGTAAAGTTCGACAAGCTTTTCCCTGTAGGGTTCGGCAGTAAAATGCGTTCTCCAGTCCGCTCCCATCCAGGCTCTCCGTTCCTCTTCTCCCTGGGGAACCTGATCAAGCACACCCTGATTGAACGGGAGCCACTCATAAAACTGTGATGTATGCTGGTGGAGCATGTCAAGTTTTATTTCCACCACATCATCAATATCAACACATACATCTGGCTGGAATGGTGAAGGCTGGGTAAAGCCGTCGCTCATGTACAAAAACATGGGATTTCTGTCCAGGTGAGGGATGTGTGGTACAATTGTAGGAACCGTCACCATATATGCTGCATCAAGCACAAGCTGACCGGTATACCGGTGATCGGGGTGATAATCCCATGGCCTGTGGGTTATCACAATATCAGCCCTGTGTTCCCTGATAAGCCTGATGATTTTCAACCTGTTCTCGAAGGTCGGCATCAGTTTGCCGTCGTCTATATCAAGAATAAGGTATTCTGCACCGATAACTTCGCCAGCCCTTCTTGCTTCGGCACGGCGCGTACGCTCCAGCTGGGTGGCGGTAAGCTCATGATGCCCTGCATTGCCGTTGGTAACAGAAACAAAAACTACATTATGCCCCTTCTGGATCCATTTATAGGCGGTACCGGCCACCTTGTAATCGGGATCATCAGGATGTGCACCTATTACCAGTATATTCAAACTATGATCATTCATGGTTTGCGCTAAAAGATTCAACGATAATGACATTAAAATTAATACGGGAAAAGTCCGGAACATTTTTTTCATTTTGTCCTGAGTTAATATTCATAAATCAATATTATAAAGAAGAAGTTTTTATTTCACTTTTTTAATCCAGCGGAGAAAGAACCAGAGTAATTAATCTTTTTCAAAAGACCTCACACGTGATTTTTAATTACCGCAGAAAGATATAAAAAATTAAGGATATTTTTAAAAAAAAATAAAAACCTCTCCCGGTTAACCTACCTGAATCTTTCTATATATTTAAGGAATTCCCTTGCCGTAGCATCGAGATTTTCAATAGATCCGCCTCCTTCCAGTACTTCACACATTTCATAGGCAATATAGCCCTGGTAACCTATTTCCTTTAATGCATTAAAGAAAGTCTCGTAATCGATGATACCCTTACCCATCGATGTCGCCCTCATAACCGGCTTGTCGGCCACGAAATTTGTCAGATGATTTTCGTAGTTGAATCTCGGCAATGACACATAATCAGCAGCAATGGTGAGTACTATATAGGGCTCCAATTTAAGAACCGACTCCCTTATCTCCTCTTTGGATAATTGCATCAGCGAAGGCACCCATGCATCCCATCCTGCCATTACATTGGGCATGTTTATCTCTTCCAGCATCCAGTACATCGCATCATGATGCAGCGAAATATCATGGTGGTTCTGTATTGCGAGGGTAACTCCGTACTTTTCGGCTTCCCGGGCCGCAAGCCTTATACCCTCAACAACTTTTGCATATTGCACATCGAATGGAATACCCGGTCTTTCATAGCCGGTAAAAATGCGTATCATATCAGTACCCATATCCCTGGCAAGTTCAGCCACCTGACCTATATATGCCGCGTGTATTTCATCATGCGGTATTCCGGGTTTATCCATGCCGGCTGTAAAATCAGAATATCCGGCAAGACCAACCAGCGTCAGTCCCAGATCTTCTATTTTCTTCCTGAGCCTGGCACGTTCCGCTTTGTCATAATCAAGAGGAGAGAGGTGCGGACGTTTTGCCATGATCAGGATCCCGTCATAACCCAGCTCTGCAGCTTTTTCAATAAACTCGTCAACAGTCAGCCTTGCCTGTCCGCGCCACAATCCGGCATATCCGATGGAATGCAGACAGGTCTTTACTTTGAAATCACCGGCATTCCCTGTTGGACGCGGTTGGGCATGAACCTCCGTTCCAAAGGAAATTAAAGCGCTTAAAAAAAGAAATAGTAGTTTTTTCATATTATTACTTGTTTAGGATTAGTTATTCTGCCTGATTCTTCCACCTCAGACCTGGTGTATTTTTATTTCCGTTTCCGGGAATTTGCCGGACCCGCTGTTTTTTGATGATCTGTAAGGTACTTTTGGTGCATCTTTATTTCCGTTTCCGGGAATTTGCCGGACCCGCTGTTTTTATGATGACCTGTAAGGCATCTTTAACAATCAATTTTGTGGACCTTCAAAGTATCGTCACCTACCTCTATTTCGAGGTAGGATTGGAAGTATTTTAAACAATCATATCTTGTGGACCTTCAAAGCCGTACCCCTGTACAGAGCTTCCAGCACCCTGTCCGAAAGGTTGAGCCCGTAATACCTCCATCCTACCCTTCCGGGGATGTACTCGTCATCCGTCTCCAGCAGACGCCAGTGGATCTGGAACATGCTTTTCCGGCGACCCATATCTGTGCCGAATACAATCCTGTCCATGTACTTTTCCAGGAAGCGGGCAGATGACCGTGGTGTGCGGCCCATTTCATAATCCCTGGCAGAGGTATCGAGATAAAGGTTCGGGTATCTGTCCATAACACGGCCAAGAGCCTCAAGGTCATTGCCCTGGTTACTCAGATGACAGGCTATGAAAATAGTCCCGGGATGCTTCTCAAGGGTCCTGTCCCTTATCTGCAGAAGCTCATCATAATGCAGGGCATCCAGCTCATACATGTTAAAATGCTGATAATCGGGAGTGCGCTCCTGGAAAACATCCAGTGGCGTCCAGCAGGAAGGATGATCGGCAAAATGTATATTAACCGGTAGTCCCAGCTCGCCGCACCTTTGCCAGACAGCATCAAGCCTCTCATCATCCGGATGCAGCCTCCTGTCCCGCGGCAGCGAAGTATCGCGGGTGATGCCGAAACCCTTGTCACTGATCTCTCCTACTCCACGAGCTCCCCTGGAGTGGCAACGGTCCAGCTCGGCAACCGCCCTGGCGGAATAGCCCGGGGCTTCAGGATCGTCCCTTTCAATCCCGCAGTACAGGATGAACCTGTCGGGATAGGGACCGAGATAAAGGTCGACAAGATCGTCAAAAGCCTCGCCGGTTGCCCCGGTAAGGATAACCGATTTTTCAATGCCAACCTCATCCTTGGTCCTGACCCATTCGGCAACCTGCTCCGGGGTACGGCCATAGATATGCAGGTGGCAGTCGATAACAGGAAATCTGGCCTTATCCACAAAGGTTTCCTTTGTCACAACCAGAGATCTCGGGGCCCAGTCCTTTAACCGCATATTATCCATCGGACCGGGCCGGGAAGATACTCCCGGACCTCCCCAGTCGCCGAATTTCACCTTCATCCATTCAGGATCCTCCTGCCAGACTATATCTCCCTGCACCAGTCCGGTCGAACCGGCAGAACCGGCTGAACCGGAAGAACCGGCAGAACCGGCTGAACGGGCAGAACCGGCAGCACCGGAACCGAGTCCAAGGCCGGCTATTGTCAGTCCGGTGGTCCCTATTATGCTTTTTTTGATAAATTCCCTTCTTTTCGTCATATTGATATGTTTATATCCAGTATCGGGTGCTTGTTGTATAATAGTTACCGGGAACCTGGTTCCCGGTTCATTAAAACAGCGATCACCCTGGTAGTCCGGTTCCCGGCAGGGTGATCACTTTAAAAGATCTATACCAGGTTCGTGGTGCCTCCCTCGCGAAGGGATATGTCCATTCCCCGCTGGTTGGTACGCCATGCACCACGGGTGAAATCAGGAACCTTCACCGAAGTACCCTCACGGGCAACGGACCATTCGCTCAGCGGGGTGACTGCGCTCCAAAGAGCACCGTCATACACGTCTACCTCCAGGGGCAGACCGTTGCGAAGAGAGTCGATCAACCGCCAGTCGGCCGGTGATACCCTCGAATAGGAACCTCCGGTGGTGCGGCGGCTGCCGGCTTCCTGCACTTTCTGTGTGAACCTCTTTGTTATCTCGGGCGTGTACTGTTCTACCAGGACATCATACTCCTCCTGGGGAAGCCACCCATGTTCGCTCGTGGCGATCCTGCCGGGACGGTCCCGGTAAATACCCTTGTTGCCGCTTATAAGATCAAAACGGTGACCCGGACGGGGCGAGCTGATGTCATGCTGAAGCATGATGGTGCGCCCCTTGTGGGTACGGATAATGGTGGTGTTCATATTACCCCTGAAGGTCAATCCCACATATGGACGATAGTAGTCATCGATCTCTGCCATCTCACGCATCTTATCACCCATGGAAAAATCATTGCCCGAAATGGATACCATGTAATCCATCTGGTCGCCATAGTTCAGATCCATCATCTGCGACAGGGGCGCCAGTCCGTGACCGGGATAAAGGTTGCCGTTGCGGTTTACATTCTCCTGCAGGCGCCAGGGACGGTAACCGAAAAAGTAGTTGTTCTCGGGATTGCGGTACCACCGGCTCCTGTTTTCAGATATCCTGTCATGGATATAGTGACCCTCGGCATGGATTATATCACCGAAAAAACCACGCCTGACCATGTTGAGTATCACTGCCGATATGCCTCCGTGGCAGTTGCTGCAATCCATGTAAACATGGCGCCGGGTACGTTCGGAGGTCTCGACAACCTCCCAGCACTCCTCGAGGGTATTGCCGATGGGAAGGTCAACATAAACATGCTTTTCACGTTCCATGGCGTAGACAGCTATCGGGGCATGAAGATGCCACGGGGTGCCGATTACAACCATGTCAATATCATTGCGGTCGCACACACGCTTCCAGTCCTCCCGGCCGCTGGTATAGGTATCGGGATTATGCTGGGGAAGCTCCCTTTTCAGGAAAGAGACAGAGGCATCTACCCTGGAGGCAACGGGATCACAAAGGGCCTTTACCTCAACACCCTCTATGCTGGCATATCGCGCCACATTACCCGAGCCGCGGCCGCCAATTCCGATAAAACCAATGCGGACTGTATCAAGTTTAGGAGCAGCATAACCATGCATGTTGAATTGCCGGGGATAGGGCCAGGATATTGCTGTATTGGATCCTGCCTTTGACTTTCCGCCGCCAAGCATCATACCAACACCTGCCAGACCGGATAATCTCAAAAAGTTTTTACGGGAAATTTTCATAATTG
>SLGC01000086.1 GCA_007123885.1 Bacteroidales bacterium
CCCTGTACCGGCCCGAATATGTGAGGATAATAAGGTCGGCACCCAGGGCACAGGTGCCTCCCGGACTCCATACCGATCCACTTGTGCCTTTCATAGATCCTTATACCGGTGAACCGATCAAGCCTTTCAGGACTTACCAGGAATACTGGCCAGGGCCGCAGCTCACCGAAGGGGCCGAAACATATCCGCTGCCTTTTGAAGTGTGGAAGGGCCAGAACCAGCCGATATGGGTCGATGTATATATACCAAAAGATGCTGCTGCAGGAGAGTATAAAGGAACTTTTACAGTGACCCTGGATGATTATCCCTCGCAGTGGGGACCGGTACAGGACACTGTGGCAAATAAGGTCCTGACCATCCCGGTAAGCCTGACAGTCTGGGATTTTACGCTCCCCGACGGCCCCACCCACCGTAACCATTTCGGCGGTGTAGGCTCAATTCCCGCCCGTTATAATGTTGAACGTGATTCAGAGGAATTCATAAGGCTGGAGGAGCGGTATTGCCGGTTATTTAGTGATCACAGGATGAACCCTCCCATTCCCAGGAGGATCATGCCGGTGATGAATGATGACGGAACTTTGACCATTGATCCGGACAGGCATGCAGCCCTGGAACAGTTCATCCACGACCATCATATGAGGGATTTTGAGATCCCCAGGGCTCCATTGCCCGGGACCACTAATCCGCACAGGCCGCTGACCCGTGATGAAGAAAGGAAAATGGTAAATTATTATCGTGATTATTACAATTATTTAAAAGAGAATGGCTGGGATCAGGGTGCCTATGTCTACCTGTATGATGAGCCCAATACACCTGAATGTTATACCAGGGTTTTGGAATTATCAGCGATGGTGCGTGAAGGGGCGCCGGATTTGAAGGTTCTCGTAGTTGAACAGCCTTACAGCCATGAACCCGATTGGCCGCATATGGGTCCGGCAATAGATATCTGGTGTGGTTTACTGGGGTTTATTGACCGGGACTCAACGAATTTTGCCCTGGACAGGGGCGATGAAGTATGGTCATATACAGCCCTGTGCCAGCGGTCGCCACGATACCACCCGAAATACGAGGAAGTAAGAAACTATGATCCACCATACTGGCAGATAGATATGCTTACAACATCATTCAGGACACCGACCTGGATCAATTACCAGTACGGGATAACCGGGATACTCTATTGGTCATTCACCACAAGAGTAAGGGATTCATGGCATAATCCCGCCTTCAGGATAAGATTCAACGGCGACGGTTACTTTATTTATCCCGGCGTTCCCTGCGGCATTGAAGGCCCCGTGGCCAGTATCCGCATGAAGAATATCCGTGAATCAATGGAGGATTATGAATATTTCCATAAGCTGGAACAGCTAGCAGGCAGGGAAGCCGTTCTCGATATAGTTTCGGATGTTGCTCCCGAATGGTGGGCAACATCCCGGGATCCTGAGGCCATTTTAGCAGCACGTGAGAAGATAGCAGAGGCAATTGTAAGATATAAGGGGCAAAATTAAATCCGAGATCAGCCGCCGGGGATGCATTGCAGTTTATACGCACTCCCGGCCGCTGGCATCAGGATAATAATAAGGATCCAGCAATAATTATACTTGCATGCAAACTGCAAAATGTTTTCCCGGATGGCAGATAGCCATGCTCTTTTGCAACCAAAAAATGAACAAGGTCCGTTTCATTGTCCTTCTGTCCCTTATCCTGTTCCCCGAAGTAACCCGGGCCGATACCATCCCTGCACTGCCGCCACCGGTTTTTTCACATACCAGCGGTTTTTACAATAGTTCCTTCAACCTGCTTCTTGCCACTGATACCCCGGGGGCCGTAATTTATTATACACTTGATGGCTCCGAACCTGACCCGGGTAACCTGGAAGGATCTACTTTTCAATACAAAAACCGGTGGGCTCAGAATCCCGGTGATTTTATAGGTAACCTGCTTGAAGAGTCCTATATTACCCGTATTTATTCAGGACCTATTTCAATACATGACCGGAGGACCGAACCTGACAGACTTACAGGCAAATCCTCATCTTACCACATGCCTCCCTATTATGTGCCGGAATCACCCGTTTTCAAGGGAACTGTTGTCAGGGCAATAGCCTTCAGGGAAGGATATGGTTCAAGTACTGTCGCTTCACATACATATTTTGTATCCGAACAATACCGTGACAGGTACACCCTGCCTGTTATCAGTATTTCCACCCCTGGATATTACCTGTTTGATTATTTTAGAGGTGTCTACACACCAGGTATAGATTTTGACAACTGGAGAACTAGCAATCCTGACCTGGTTGCCAATCATCACCGGCCTGCAAATTACGGCCGCCGTGGTGTGGAATTCGAATATCCGGCGCATTTTACTTTCTGGGAAAAAGGATCTTCAACACCTGTCCTCAGCCAGGATATCGGGTTCCGGCTCCACGGCTCTTCGGGACGCTCCTTCCCGATGAAATCTTTCAGGATATATGCAAGGAGTGCCTATGGTATTTCGGGACTGAACCATCCATTTTTCCCGGAGCAGGATCATAGCAGGTACAAGAGACTAATTTTGAGAAATTCGGGGAACGACTGGCATGCCACCTTGTTAAGGGATGCTGTCATACAAAAGGTTTTCAGGGGACTCAGCTTTGAAACCCAGGCCTACAGACCGGCTGTGCTCTTTCTAAACGGCGAATACTGGGGTATCCACAATATAAGGGAAAGATATGATAAGCACTATCTTGACAGGGTTTTTGGGATAGATGAAAACCAGCTCGACCTTCTTACCGGCCGGCAAAGTGCGAAGGAGGGTGATAACCTTCATTACCTGGAAACTTTAAAATATATTGAGGATAACGGATTATATGATGAAGGACATTACAGGCACATTCAGACACGTGTAGATACGGAAAATTTCATCGACTACCAGATAGCGCAGATTTTTGCGGCCAATACAGACTGGCCGGGGAATAACATAGATTTTTTCAGAAAAAGAACAGATCATTACCAGCCCGGCAGTCCATACGGGCAAGATGGACGCTGGCGCTGGCTTCTGTATGATA
>SLGC01000153.1 GCA_007123885.1 Bacteroidales bacterium
AAAGGGATATACGATGTCGACTCATTTGATCGAACACTCAAAGACAGGCTTCCGGAAAACAGAATACTGAGCCATGACCTAATTGAAGGTTGTTATACACGATCAGGCTTGCTTAGCGATGTGCTCCTGTTTGAAGAGTATCCATCAAAATACAAGGCAGACGTGGCCCGCAGATCGCGCTGGATAAGAGGAGACTGGCAATTAATTCCCTGGTTGCTTCCAGTTTTACCCAGGGTAAATGGTTCCTCCCGGAAAAATCCGCTATCCCTGTTATCGTATTGGAAAATTCTGGATAACCTCAGGAGAAGCCTGATCCCTTTGGCATTGACATTGCTTTTATTATCAGGCTGGACTATTTTGGCCTCATCCTGGTTCTGGACTTTGGTTGTGATCGGAATTGTATTTATTCCTTCATTTGCTACTTATGTTGTTTACCTGTTTCAAAAGCCGGAGGAAGTTAACCTGGTACAACATTTTAAGGCATCCGGTAAATTGGGTGTACAACAAATAGCACAGTCTGCATTTATCCTTATTAGCCTTCCTTATGAGGCATTTTACAGCCTGAGGGCCATCCTGATAACATGCTGGAGATTGATGATTTCCAAAAAACGACTTCTCGAATGGAATGCAGCAGCAAGTGGTGAATCACAGGACAGGTCTGAACTGATTGAATCATACCGAACAATGTGGATATCACCATTCCTGGCGATCATTTCAGCAATTTTGCTTAATATTTTCTTTCCTGTCACGTTTTTAATGGTCTGGCCAATTTTAGCATTATGGTTTCTTTTTCCGGGGATTGCCTGGTGGATCAGCATACCTAATAAAGCACATGAGGCTATACTGACCGATAAACAATTCCGTTTTCTAAGAAGTATATCCCGTAAGACCTGGTCCTTTTTTGAAACTTTTGCAGGGCCTGAGGATAACTGGCTTCCTCCCGACAACTACCAGGAAAATCCAGTTTCAGTCACTGCCCACCGGACATCCCCAACGAATATCGGACTTTCTCTTCTTTCGAATCTTTCGGCGTATGATTTTGGTTACATATATGGCGGTGAGCTTATTGAAAGAACCTCTAGTGCTTTCAGCTCAATGAATTTATTGGAAAGGTATCGTGGCCATTTCTTTAACTGGTACGACACCCAAACGCTTAAACCACTAAGACCACTGTATATTTCATCTGTTGACAGCGGAAACCTCGCAGGTCACTTACTGACCCTGCGACAGGGATTACTCAGCCTTCCGGATCGAACAATACACGGACCGAGGATGTTTGAAGGGATTTTTGATACTTATCAAATTCTCCTGGAGCATTCGGGAAAATCGGTGCCGGTTCCGGTTGATCAATTCCGTGTTTATCTGGATGCTGTATTGCATGAACGCCCGGTTACGCTTACCCATTTACGGAAATGTCTTGAGAAACTTACAGAATCATCATCTGAAATTGTAAATACCGCAGTGGTCAATTCCAATGAACAATTCAGCGTCTGGGCAAATAAGCTGTCCCAACAATGTAAGTCCGCTCTCGGGGAATTAACATACCTGGCTCCCTGGATCCTGGATCCGGGCTTCCCCGAATTACTGAAAAACTATCCGATTATAAATACAATCCCAACATTACGGGAAATAGCGCATGCTCAATTTCTGATCTCGGATAATGATGATGGGTTTACGGGGCAGGTCAAACTCGCTGCTGATCGTGCGCAGAAAAGGATTGAGGGGATAGATGCACTTGTCGTTCAATCGGGAGAGTTTGCACAAATGGAATATGGATTTCTGTACGATAACTCCAATCACCTTCAATCAATTGGGTATAATGTAGAAGACCTGCGGCGTGATTCGAGTTATTATGACTTATTGGCATCAGAAGCAAGGTTATCAAGTTTTGTGGCTATTGCGCAGGGCCAGCTCCCACAGGAAAGCTGGTTTGCATTGGGCCGTCTTCTGACAACAAGCAATGGGGGCCCAATACTTCTTTCATGGAGTGGCTCCATGTTTGAATACCTCATGCCCCTACTTGTTATGCCAACCTATGAAAATAGTCTTTTATACCAGACCTGCAGGGCAGCAGTCAAAAGACAAATAGAATATGGCAATCAGCGGGGAGTGCCATGGGGTATTTCCGAGTCTGGCTATAATATGGTTGATGTCCAGTTAAATTATCAGTATCGTGCTTTTGGAGTGCCGGGTCTTGGGCTCAAACGGGGACTGGCTGAAGACCTCGTTATCGCTCCATACGCGACAACCCTTGCGCTGATGGTGATGCCGGAAGAAGCTTGTGCCAATCTCGAACGCCTTTCTGATGAGGGATTTATGGGGACATATGGTTTTTATGAAGCTGTTGATTATACCCAGAGCCGGGTACCACGAGGTCAAGCAAATGTTGTTGTCCGTTCATTTATGGCGCATCATAAAGGAATGAGCCTGCTGTCACTGGCTTATATTCTGTTGGACCGACCGATGCAAAAGCGTTTTGAATCCGATCCTTTGTTTCAGGCAACACTTTTATTACTTCAGGAAAGAATCCCAAGGGCTACCTCATTTATTACCCATACTTCAGGCGTCTCAGAGATTCACACTGCCAATTTAAATAGAGAGATGCCTCGTCGCATATATAATACTCCTGACACCCCTTATCCTGAAGTCAAATTATTATCAAACGGAGGCCGGTACCGGGTTGTAATTACAAATTCGGGAGGGGGTTATAGTCTATGGAAAGATCTGGCGGTAACGAGGTGGAGAGAGGACACTACCTGTGACAACTGGGGGTCTTTTTGTTATCTGCGTGATGCTGAAAATGGAAACTTCTGGTCAGCCACATTTCAGCCCACCCTTAAGAAACCGGAGAAATACGAAGTAATATTTTCTGAAGGCCGTGCAGAATTTCGGCGGCGTGACAATGATATCGACACGCACACAGAGGTCGTTGTTTCGCCGGAAGATGACATTGAATTGAGAAGGGTCAGACTGACAAACCGGACAGGAACGAAAAGGATTATTGATATCACCAGTTATGCAGAAGTTGTTTTGGCGTCAA
>SLGC01000148.1 GCA_007123885.1 Bacteroidales bacterium
GCTAACCTGTATATCACTTTCCGGTTCCTGACGTAAGTGATAGATGCTGGAATACTCCGATAAACCATCTTCATTTTGGCGATGGTAAGCTGCTGCAGCATTAATAATTCCATTATTAACGTCTACATCAAACCGTAAAATATTAGATTCTTCAGGATGGTAATAAAACAGCATCGGATCAGACCAACCAATTGTTGATTTATGTGTGGGATGAAAGGTTGAAAAGAAAAATCCAATAACAAAAATACTCAAAGCGAGTATACCGGAGGAAGCTGATTTATTAACCATGATTTCTATTAATTGGAACCTCTAATTCCATAAATTTATTTTTAGGCATATGAAGACTGCCGACTCAAATATAGAAAATAGAGGCTTAGAATTTCTCATACCCGATAATGATCATAATTTAAGGTGACTGAAACATTTCTTCTTTTTGTGGAGCGAAGCGAGCAAAATGGGAATGGACTAAATAATAAGTTTTTTATTCCGTTAAGATAATAAAGAAAGATTTGTATTTTTATAAGTATAAAGGATCACAGCAGATTTCATTCAGTTTACTTTCAACAATAAAACAAGGGTAATGGAATATATAGCAGAACGTATTACCATTGATGATAATATTTGTAATGGTCGCCCTACAATCAGGGGCACGAGAATTACAGTCCAAACTGTACTCGAGTTTTTGTCAGCAGGAGATTCTGCCAAGGATATTCTTGCTCAATATCCGTCTCTTGAACCTGAAGATATTAATGCTTGCATCAAATTTGCAGCTGATTTAATGAAAAGCAATTTCTCTATTAAGCATGTTAAATAATGGCTCGTTTTTTAGTAGATGAGAACCTGCCTTATTACTTTAACCTATGGAACAGCGAAGAATTCGTCCATGTTATTGATCTGGCAAACATTAAAACTGACAATGATATCTGGGATTACGCAAAAAAGAATAATTTGATTATTGTCACCAAGGACAGCGATTTCTCAAATAAAATATTGTATAAATCACCTCCACCTAAAGTTATTCATATTAGATTCGGGAACCTAAGAATTCAGGAGTTCTATAGGCTACTGGTAATAATGTGGACTGATATTGAGGAGAATATTAAAAGTCACAAATTAGTTAACGTGTATATAGACAGAATCGAATCCCTTGGCTGAACGTTTTTTTCACTCTATTAGGCAGCATGCCGGCAGCCATGCTAATTCAACCTTCGGTCGCCGGCCAGCTCAATCAGGGTGCCAGGGTTTGTTATATTGGTTATATAGAGGGGGAAAGTTCCGATTTTGAGATTGTTGTTCACCTCCATCTGTCTCTTTCGCCCAAAAGAATCGGTTACGGTGCATTCTCCCAGTTCCAGGGGCAGCACAGTATCTTCTTCAAGGCTCCAGACGGTAAATACCTTTTCACCGTTTCTCTCCCAGACATATGCCCAGATTTTCTCGTTTTCAGGAAATTTTACCCTGGGAACAATACCCGGCTCAACCCCGTCCAGTTCCCTCACAAGGGTCGCATATGAGAACCAGGAAGGCCGCAGGGAACCATCATTCCGTATGAAACCGGCACCGGCATGCATTGAAGGGGTGGAACCTCTTTCCCGGTAAATGAATACTTTGTCTATTCCTGCAGCAAGCGCCATCATGCTTACCCGCGGCAGTTTAGCTGCCTGGTATCGTTCATCCAGCCCAATTGGTCCGCCAACATCATAACCTGTTTCAGTCAGCCATATCGGTTTATTTCCGGGCCTGACCCTTTGCCACCAGGAAACAAGGCCCCGAAGATGGTCCTCATATGTTTTGTCACCGGGATCAGGGTCTGCTCCCCGTTCAACATTGTAATCGACTGTCGCGATCTCCGGATCGGCTTTTCCGCTGTAGAAATGAACGTTCAGTATGTCAGTAAAATCCAAGGGTGTTTTACCGTCTTTATAGCGGTAAGTCTCCATTTGTCCTATGTTATCTTCAAGATGGATCCCTGCCCATCCGCAGCTTGTTACAAGGATGTCCGGATCTGCTTTTTTTGCAGCTTCGGCACCGATCCTGAAGATCTCGAAAAAGTCCTCTATGCTTCCCACCCACGGCCCCCAGGCCTCGGCATTGAGATTTGGCTCGTTCCACAGCTCTATAACCCTGAGAAGGCCCATGCCGCTGACCTTATCGGCAGTCATCAACCTGTCGGCCGGATGTGTTTTCGAGCCGTACCTGGCAACGATCTGGAAGATGGCTGTTCCGTAATCGTTGAAATCTCCGGGTGGGAACCCAGGTGAATTATTGTGACCTTCAGGTGCCGTGGTGGCCCAGAGGGGAGTCTGGAAGACATAGGGAAGGTAGTTGAGATTATAATTCTCTGCATAACCCTTTATAATCCTGTCCTGCTGAACATGCCAGGGCCCGACGCTTCCGTCGAAAGCGAACCTGTCCTTTTCGGGCGATATGAACGCCCACTTAAGGTTTTCAAATCGCACCCATCCCAATCCCATCCTTTGATGATAACCGGCAAGGGATACATCGCTGCCGTTAACCCCGAACCGGGAACTCTCAGTAACATTTTCAAGCTCTCCGGGCATTATGAAATAATTTTTATGCAAAACACGGGTTATATCCGGTGTGGAGATCCTGAAGCCGGCAACATACGCCCCGGTGGGCAATTCAAGGGTGCCGGATACAGGTACTTTGACTGTGCTTCCGGGCGGGACTGTCACCTGCATTTCTCCGCCTGAAACCTGTGTTCCCGATCCAGGTATATCCGCGAAAATTTCTCCTCCCTGGCCTGATGCCGGCTCCGTTGATCGTTCAAGTGAGAGAATTCCGTCTTCCTTTACCGAATACTCAATCAGAACAGGGACCGGTACGCTGGAGTTATTTGTCAGGGTTATTTCTGTTTTAAAGGGGGTATTGCTTTCACCCCAATCCATATCGCATAGCTCAATTAAAACAGGCCGTACGGTGTCCCGGGGCATAGCCGGTTCGCCGGCCGGCATCGGGGCCAGGAGCATTGAGAGGAGAATCAGTAAAGGCATTTTTAAAGAGTTAAA
>SLGC01000431.1 GCA_007123885.1 Bacteroidales bacterium
CAATAGTAGCCCGCCGGATAATTAAAACCTGCCTGCGAATAATCATTTCACAGAAACCTCGTTATTATAGATCAATAAAAATTCGCTAAAACCGGACAATCCAATTTTTTGATCACACCGGCCTTTCGGGGAGAGTCCCCATAGTCCATTATCGGTCGGCAGGATGCGTGTTTTTTAAACTTAATTTAAAAATTAGTAAAATGCGAAACTTCAGATATATCCTCTTATCCCTTTCGATAATTTACATGGCCGGCTGCGGCATATCGCGGCATACTGCAGAGCTGCATACCAGGGCAGAGGCAGCCTATCATGATAATGATTACCGGGAGGCTCTATCCCATTATGAAGAGATAATGGATCTGAAAAAAGGGCGCGGACAGGATATTAGCGGCGAAACATATTTTTTCGCGGGAATGGCGGCATGGCACAGCGATGAATCCGGAAAGGCTGTCGAATACCTGAGAAATGCCCACAGGAATGATGTTGCAAGCGAACAGAGCTACTATATACTTGCCATCGCATACCGCGAGATCGACAACCTTTCACTCGAACTGACAAATCTTGAAGCTTATGCGGAAAATTATCCCGGTGGTGAAAATATAGACTATATCCGTACCCGGCTATTTGAAACATACATCGAGATCAGCAGGTTCGAAGAGGCACTCGGGCTCTGGCCGCTTATCGAGGAGCAGGCCCGGGAAAATTCGGCGCTTCTGGAGGGATATTTCGAACTGAACCGCCGGCTTGACCGGGAAGGGGAGCTGGAACCCATTGCACGCAGACTCCTGGCCATTGACAGCAATAACAAGCTTGCACTTGAATATCTGGCCGAGTATTATTTCTGGAAAGCCGAAAACAGGTACCAGGATGAGATGAAAGCCTATGAAAGGAACCAGACCAGGAGGCAGTACAGGCAGCTTCTGGATGCCCTGGATGAGATAAATGAACAGTTCAAGATCTCACGCGACTACTTTGAGCGCCTTTTTGAAGCGGAACCCAATGGCCGGTATGCTTCCTATCTGAAAAACATTTACACAAGGTTCGGCAACGAAGAAAGGGCCGAATACTACCGCAGAAGAGAAAATCTTTAAAATTTCCCGGACAAATTGTGCCATGAACATTTGATTCATTATTTTTGCATGATCCATGATAATTATGGTCATCAGAAAAGAACATCCCTGTGGGACTTATTACAATAATATTTAAAACCATTCACAGAGCAAGATGATAGCCGTACTGGGAATAAATCATAAAACAGCCGATGTCCATATAAGGGAAAGTTTCTTTATTTCTCCAAGGAAGGTGGGACCACTGGCCGAAGAGATCCTGCAAAAAACAGAGATCCAGGAGATACTTATTTTCTCCACATGCAACAGGACAGAGGTTTACTATTACTCCAAAGGCGAATGTCACAAGACGGAAACAAGGAAGATCCTTGAAATACTCCATGAATTCCTGAACTGCAAGCAGGATTACAGCGATGTCTTCTACACCTGGAAAAAAACCGCTGCCATAAAACATCTTTTCAGGGTAACCTCCGGCGCCGATTCCATGCTACTGGGAGAAGCCCAGATAGTGGGCCAGATCAAGGAGGCCTACCTGCTGTGCACCTCCCTTGCCCTTACCGATGCCGTGCTGATGCGATTGTTCCAGAAGGCCTTTGAGGTAAGCAAGAGGGTCCGGAGCGAAACCAATATCCAGAAAGGTGCAACATCGATAAGCTATGTCGCCATCGATATGTGTGTCGATAAGGTTGAAAATATAAAAGAGAAAAAGATATTGATCATCGGCGCTGGCGAGATAGCCCGCAAGGCGCTGAACCACCTGAAAAAGAAAGGGTGCGAAAATTTTATAATTGCCAATCGTACACTGGAAACTGCAAAACAGCTTGCAGCTGAAAACGGCGGCACGGCTGTTGCATTTGAAAAATTCCCGGAATACCTGCCCGGATGTGATATAGTTATTGCCGCCACAAATGCCGGCAGGCATTTGATAACCAGGCAGGATATCATCTCCTATGCTGGAAATCCCGGATCCGCACACCAGGTGCTCATTGACCTGTCGGTCCCCCGGAACATAGACGAATCTGCCGGAAACCTGGAAAACATATGCCTTATCGGGGTTGATGACCTGCAGTCGGTAACAGATAAGACCGCCGAGCTGCGAACCGGCAGTCTCGACCATGCCGAACAGATAATTGATGAAATGACCGGCGGGTTCCTGGAATGGTATAACAACAGGAAACTGCGGTCCATTATCAAGACCATCACGAAAAACATTCAGAATGTTCATGAACAGGAACTGTCAAATTCCCGGAAATGTTATTCTGCCGAGGAGTATTCACTGGTAAAGGAGTATGGCGGCAGACTGAGCCAGAAGTATACCAGGCTGCTGATCAGGAGCCTTAAAAAGCTTTCCAACGGCAGCCACGATCCGGCTGCCCTTAAAAATATCAAGGACCTGTTTGAGATCAACGACGATAATAACGTTTAAGGAGCCGGCTGACCGGGCGGCACATGGATCACATCCGGATATTATTGCAAAATGAACAATATATAGCATGTGAGTCCGACAGAAGGTCAAAACATCATCATGGTAAAATACATTTTATCAACTAATTAGAGTACTGCACGAATGAAAATCAGGATCGGTACAAGAGGCAGTGGACTGGCGCTTTACCAGGCCAACCTGGTAAAGGATGCACTGCTGTCAGCGTTTCCGGGTACCGATATAGAGCTTGTTGTAATAAAGACCAAAGGCGACAAAATTCTTGATGTCGCCCTTTCCAAAATAGGCGATAAGGGGCTCTTTACCAAGGAACTGGAAAATTTCCTGTTCAGTGGCGAAATTGATGTTGCCGTTCACAGCCTGAAGGATATTCCCACCACCCTGCCGGAAGGACTGACCCTCTGCGCCGTAACGCAAAGGGAAGACAGGCGGGATGCACTGGTGAGCAGGGAAAGCAAAAAGCTCGACGACCTTAACGGTTCCCATAAGATCGCAACATCAAGCCTGCGAAGAAAAGCCAGCCTGCTGCGCTACAACAGCAGCCTCAAAGTGATCGATATAAGGGGCAATATAGATACCCGCCTGGGAAAGATGCAGGCCGGATACTGCGACGCAATAGTGATGGCGGTGGCGGGACTGAAACGGATGGGCATGGAAAAGCATATAACCGAGATCCTTCCTCCGGATCAGTTCCTGCCTGCCGTGGGACAGGGGGCGCTCGGACTGGAGATCAGGGCTGATGACACCAAAATGTCCGATATCCTGGTCCATATAAACCACCCCGATACATGGACCGAAATTTCCGCCGAAAGGGCGTTCATGAAAAAACTCGAAGGCGGATGCCTTGTTCCCGTGGGATGCCACACCCTGCTGCAGGGATCCGGACTTACCATGACAGGATTTGTCTCGGGCACCGACGGAAAAAACTACCTTCATCACATGCTGTCGGGCAGTGCCGCCGAACCTGGCAAACTTGGCGATGCCCTTGCCGCCGCGCTCCTTGACATGGGGGGCGACCGTGTGCTCAGAGAGATCAGAATTAGCGAATAGCCTGAACAAAATCAATTATCTTGATTAAATTTGTTCTTTCAAAACTATTTCTATAAAACATGATCCCCGGTAAACCCGAAACCGAGTTGAAAAAATACCTTGAAGGAAAGCTTTTCATCTCTACCCGTCCGGAAAGCAGGTCGCAGGAGCTGGAAGCTCTTTTCACGGCTGCCGGTGCAAGTCTGGTGGAACTGCCCATGATCGGGATAAAACCGGTAAGCCTTTCGGCGGAAAGCAGGAAAAACCTCCGCCAGACATCAACATTTGACTGGATAGTGTTCACCAGCGAGAACGGAGTGAGGCGCTTTATGGATGAATATGAAAGGGAAAACGGATCGCGGGTTCTGCCCGGCGGCACCAATCTGGCTACCATCGGCGATAAGACCGCAGAGGTTCTGAGCCTGTACGGTCACTCCCCTGAATTTGTCAGCGATTCCTCCAATGCATCGGGATTTGCCGACGAGCTGGTGCCCCATCTCATCAGAAAGCATGCAAGAGTGCTGTGGCCCACCGGCAGCCTGTCGCCCGGCATCCTGGTAAAGAAGCTCAACGGGATCTGCGACATAAGAAGGATGGATCTTTACGAGACGATAATGCCGGATGATATCAACCAGACGGTGCTGGATCAGGTGATCAGAGGCAGCTATAATATAATTTTCTTTTTCAGT
The DNA here is from genome assembly GCA_007123885.1 of Bacteroidales bacterium. Classification (GTDB taxonomy): domain Bacteria; phylum Bacteroidota; class Bacteroidia; order Bacteroidales; family PUMT01; genus PXAP01. The sequence goes on from SLGC01000431.1 coordinate 4,227, forward strand.
CCCTCCGCGGTAAGGAACTTCCGGTCAGTGGCCGGTAACCGGCTGGACATCACTACCCTCAGGGCGGCATGTATAGGACCGGTAACCAGGGATGCCTGCCTGGAAGCAGGCATCAGGCCTCTTTTTATGCCCGGGAAACCCTGTTCAGCAGCCCTCTTTGAGGCGACTGTAGACCATTACAGAAAAAACAAAAACAAAAAAGAACAATATGGCCTTTCCTGAAACAAGAATGCGCAGATTAAGACAAAATCCCGCCATCAGGGACCTTGTGCGGGAAACCCGCCTTTCGGCCGAAGACCTTGTCATGCCGCTGTTTGTAAGAACCGGTGAAGGTATAAAGAACCCGGTATCCTCAATGCCCTGCAACTACCAGATGTCGGTCGACCTGCTTACCAGGTATTGTGCTATCCTGCACCGGCGCGGTGTAAGGGCGGTGCTGCTGTTCGGCATACCAGCCGTCAAGGACGAGACCGGCGATGTAGCCTGCGATCCCGAAGGGGTTGTGCAGCAGGCCATCCGTGCTATAAAAAAAGAGATCCCTGAACTTTATCTCATCGCCGATGTATGCAACTGCGAATACACCAACCACGGCCATTGCGGCACTCTAAGGGATGATGGCACAATTGACAATGACAGGACCCTGCTGACCCTTGCCCGGCAGTCGGTCTCGCTTGCACAGGCAGGCGTTGATATGGTTGCCCCCAGCGACATGATGGACGGCAGGGTAGGCTTTATACGCCGCGCACTGGATAAGCAGGGGTTTAAGGATACTTCCATCATGTCCTATTCGGTCAAATTTGCATCGGCATTCTACGGCCCCTTCAGGGAAGCGGCAGAAAGCACTCCCTCCTTCGGCGACAGGAAAAGCTACCAGATGGATCCCGCCAACAGGATGGAAGCCATCAGGGAAGCAGAGCTGGATATAGCAGAGGGGGCGGATATCATAATGGTAAAACCGGCATTAAGCAGCCTGGACATCATAAGGGACCTCAGGAATAATTTCTCAGTCCCGGTTGCAGCCTACAACGTAAGCGGTGAATTTTCAATGGTTAAGGCTGCTGCTGCAAAAGGGTGGATAAACGAAAGGGAAATGGTTATGGAGATACTTACATCAATAAAACGGGCGGGGGCCGATATAATAATCTCCTACCACACGCAGGAGATCATCGATGAGCTTTAGCCGCCAAGCAGCTGTCAGATATTCCGGAACACAGGAAGACAACTACCGGAAGACAGTTTTATGATCCGGGTTTAATAAAACAATAATTACTTCAAATATGATCTTCAGCAAAAGCGAAAAAGCCTTCGAAGAGGCAAAAAAAAGCATCCCCGGTGGGGTCAATTCCCCGGCAAGGGCATTCAGAAGCGTGGGCCACACCCCCATGTTCATAGCAAGCGCTTCAGGATCGCGGGTAAAGGATATTGACGGTAACGAGTTCCTTGATTATGTTGGTTCATGGGGTCCAATGATTCTTGGTCATGCCCCCCATGAGGTGATCCGGGCACTGCGTGATGCAAGCCTTAAGGGGACAAGTTTCGGCGCCCCCACCCTGGTGGAGACGCAGATGGCAGAGCTGATCAGGGAGATGGTTCCCGGCATAGAAATGGTAAGGATGGTCAACTCCGGCACAGAGGCCACCATGAGCGCCCTGCGATTGGCCCGCGGCTATACCGGCCGCAGCCTGGTGATCAAGTTTGAGGGCTGCTACCACGGTCACAGCGACAGCTTCCTGATAAAAGCCGGATCCGGCGCCCTCACCCTGGGCACCCCCGACTCTCCCGGGGTAACTCCCGGCACGGCCGCCGATACCCTTTTGGCCTCTTTTAACGACATATCCTCTGTAGAGAACCTCTTCAAGAGCAGCGGCGATATGATAGCGGCGGTCATCCTTGAGCCGGTACCGGGCAACATGGGTGTGCTTCTGCCCAAAAAGGAGTTCCTGGAAGGGCTGCGCAACCTCTGCACACAATATGGCGCGCTTCTTATCTTCGACGAGGTGATGACCGGCTTCCGCCTTGCCAGGGGGGGTGCACAGGAAGTGCTGGGAGTGAGACCCGATCTCACAACCCTGGGCAAGATAATTGGCGGGGGACTCCCCGTAGGCGCCTTCGGGGGCAGGAAGGAGATAATGGAATTCCTTTCACCCACCGGCCCCGTTTACCAGGCCGGCACACTCTCCGGCAATCCCCTTGCCATGACCGCCGGATACACCACCCTGAAGCTGCTGAATGAAAACCCGCAATACTACACCGAGATTGAAAAGAAATCAGCGCTGCTCGAGGAGGGGATTAGGGAAAACATCCGGCAGTCCGGCTGCCCGGCCGTCATAAACAGGGCCGGATCCATGCTCACCCTCTTCTTCACCGAGCGCCCGGAGGTGAGCACTTTTTCCGATGTTATGGCCAGCTACACGGGACAGTTTGCTGCATATTTCAAAAAATGCCTCGGCCACGGCATCTACTTCCCCCCTTCCCAGTTCGAAGCCCTCTTTGTCTCACTGGCCCACACCCAGGATGATATCCTTTACACTATAGATAAAAACTACCTGGCACTCAGGGCTCTAAAGAAATCGACATAATGAACGAAAAACCACTGCTTCTTAAAACCCTTTCGGGGGAACATACCTCACGCCCTCCCGTCTGGTATATGCGGCAGGCAGGAAGGATACTCCCCTCCTACCTTGAGCTGAAAAAAAAGCACACCTTCTGGCAGATGATGAAAGATCCTGAGCTGGGCGCCCGTGTCACCCTCCTCCCGGTCGACGACCTGGGCGTGGATGCCGCCATCCTCTTCTCAGACATCCTTGTAGTGCCATGGGCCATGGGGATGGGACTGGAGTTTACCGACGGGGGACCGGTGTTTGAGACGGCCCTTGCCCGCAGGAACAACCCGCTGAAGGGGCTTCACCTGCAGCCTGAAAAGCTGGAGTATATATACAGGGTAATAAACAAGATAACGCAGCGCAAACCCGCCCATATCCCGCTTATCGGGTTCTGCGGCGGCCCCCTCACGGTGCTCTGCTATATGCTGGAGGGCATAGGAAAGAACCCCGAGTTCCCCGAAGCAATAAGGTTTATCTATAATGAGAAAAAGCATACCGCCCGGCTGGTCGACATGATAGTAAAGCTGTCGATCGAATATATCAGGGGACAGGTGCGTAGTGGGATCGATGTTTTCCAGCTCTTTGAGACCCACGGGGGACTGGTTCCCTTTGAATTGTACAAAAAACTCTTTCTGCCCGTTGTAAAAACCATCGCCGCCGAACTAAGATCGCTGAAAATTCCGTTTATATATTTTCCGAAGGATATAGGTACCGGCCTGAAAGACATAACGCCCGGTCATTGCGACTTTATGAGCGTGGACTGGCAGACGCCCCTGCGGTATGCCAGGGAGCTGGTGCACCGCGACATCGGACTGCAGGGGAACATCGATCCGCGCCTTCTTTATGCGGAAAAACATGAGATAGAAGAGGTCCTTCAGCAATATATAGAATTCGGAAGGGATAACCACGACTGGATCATCAACCTGGGGCACGGGTTCAAACCTGGACTATCCTATGAAAAAGCCAGGTGGATGACCGGTTACCTGAAGGAGGCCGACTGGAAAAGGTAAGTAAAGTGGAAATAACTAGAACAACAACATGGATCTGAACAAATATAACAGGCCCGTACCAAGATATACAAGCTATCCGCCGGCGAACCATTTTACCGGCGACTTCACGGGCAGCGACTACAGCGGACTTATTGCAGAGTCCAACCATAAGGAGCCCTCTCACGTGGCAATATATATTCATATCCCCTATTGCAGGCAGATGTGCCATTATTGCGGCTGTAACAGCTGCAGGCTTGATGATGAGCGGCGGGTGCGGCAGTATGTCGATGCTGTCAGGGCAGAGATCTCTAAGGTGTGCAGCCTTCTTGACCGCAGCAGGAAAGTGTCGCAGATCCATTTTGGCGGGGGCACCCCCAACGCCGTTGATTCGGGATATATCAGCGGGATCATCGGGCTTGTTTCAGGGATGTTCGGCTTTATCGACCACCCCGAGATAGCCGTCGAATGCAACCCTGCCTACCTGGACCGGCAATACCTGCAGGAACTAAGAGACGCCGGCGTTAACCGCTACAGCCTGGGGATCCAGGATTTCAACCTTCAGGTGCTCAGGGGTGTCAACCGTCTCCCCTCCGCCATGCCTGTCGGCGAGATAATCGATTTTATCAGGGAAGAGGGCAAAGCCTCTGTCAACCTTGACTTTATCTACGGGCTTCCGCTTCAGACACCAGAAACATTTTCGGAGACCATCGGCGATGCCATTGCCCTCAGGCCCGACAGGCTGGTCACCTTTTCTTACGCCCATGTGCCCTGGGTTAAAAGAAACCAGGCCATACTTGAAAAGAGGGGCCTCCCCTCCCCTGAGAGGAAGATGGCAATGTTCGAAAAAGCATTCACCATGCTTATTGATGCCGGCTATGTGCCGGTGGGGCTGGACCATTTTGTCCTTCCGGGCGATGAGCTGAACCTTGCCCTGCAGAACAACACGCTGCACCGCAACTTCCAGGGCTACTGCACCCGCAGGACCACCGGGCAGGTATACGCCTTCGGAGTGTCGGCAATAAGCCAGCTTGCCGGCGGCTACGCCCAGAACACCAAGGACATCGGCCGCTACATAAAGCATATTGCCGGCGGCCGGCTTGCCACCGAAAAAGGGTATATCCTTTCCGGCACCGAAATGACAGTGCGAGAGATCATCACCCGGCTCATGTGCAACTACTATCTGAACATGGAGGAGCTGGCCGCCACGATGCAGGCCGATGTGAAGTCAGTCCGGCAGCTTGCCGACACCTGCCGGCTTGATGAATATGCCGCCGACGGGTTGCTTGAATTTGATGACCGTGAAGTAAAAGTTACCGAAAAAGGTAAATTCTTCATCCGCAACATCGCCTCCGCCTTCGACCCCGCATACAAACCCGAAGAAAACAAATACTCCCGGCCGGTGTAAAAAGCCGAAGCCTCTGCATTCTGCCTTAATAACCTGCAACGTTTTACGCGCAGACGCACCTTTTACAGGTGATGGCAGGATTTCTCCCTGTTCTGGCCGGGCTATAAATAGAATACGCGGGTGATAGTGAATCCAAAAAAGATGTCACCCTCCTGCCACCTTCCCCGGGTATTGACAAGGTAAGCCTTATCTGCTATTCCCTGGGTATTGGAAAAGAAAAGCTGGAAAACATGGCCTCCGGTTTCGATATCAAAACCAATGGAAAACGGATTTGTATTACTGAAACCTTCATCTATGATCTGGGGAATGTATTCCAGGTTCAGGTGGGTCATCGGGGTAAGCCTGAGACGGGTGGCAATTCCCAGTGAAAGTTTGCTGGCTGATTCTCCGGTCTCGGTGAGATATCCGGGAAGAAGCCATATGGTACTTATCTGCATGGAAAATGCTTCGGAAAACATCCTGCCTGCCATAAGTTTTTGAGTTACAGTCAACCTTCCGGCAAAATTATCCCTGTCGGACGGATATTTATCCCTGATCGTTGCCTGTGAACCGGCAACATAATATGTCAGGCTTAACAGTGAACCGGTTTGTTCCTGTGTTATCAGCCGGGCCTTTCCATAAAGATCGTAAGTTTTTTCAAAAGTGCTTCTTCCAATCCCCACACCCAGCCATCGATTTATCCCATAATCAAATCCCATCCTTATAGTGGCATTATCCAGTCCGAAGAATTCATAAATTCCGGTACGGATATTGCCAAACCTGTGTCCGATGGTAAAGATCAATTCATCCTGGTGAGGAATTTCAACCGAATGCATGTTGACTACCTTGAGGCTTCGGAAGGTTCGTACAGCCAGAGGCTGCTCATCCCAATCTTCCAGGACATCAAAAGGATCCTGGGCATGAACAGGCCCCATGCAAAAGATAAATACCAGCAGCAGAAAAATAGTTTTCATACCTGTTAACTTGTATGGATACTCTTTAAATCATGACCATACGGGGCTCTCCGGTGCAATATGCCATCTGCTCTGACATCCGGTCAACTTATCTTCAATTCATGGACCGTCTCATTCTGCTCAGTTAAGGGGAACAAGCCGGAAATCTGCAGTTACTTCCACCACCTCAGCAATATTCCGGATAAAGATCCTTGGTATCCTGATATCATAATCAGCAACAGATACGGGAAAAAAGGCATTGACCTTATAACCATCCCCATCCCTTTCAAGAGTTCCGGTTATTTCCACTTCCCTGGTAACTCCATGAATGGTAAGGGATCCGGTTGCAGTCACTCCTTCGTAAACCCCCTCATTTACAAATTTATCAAAATCTTCAATATCACCGGAAAATCTCGCCTCGGGATATAAATGCGATTCCATGAATTTTTCGTTGAAATGCCTTTGCATAAGAGCCCTTTCAAACTGAAAGTCTTCGATCCGCATGCGGATGTTGATCTCTCCGGTAGCACCATCAAGAACTACCTGAACCCTGTGATTCACGGCTTCAATATCTTCAAGAGGTGCGGAAGAATAAAAAGAGGCCATCCCCTCGCGGGTAATGAAGGTCTGGTTAAAACCGGGGGAAATCAATATCCACAGGGAAGCTATTATTATCAGCAACCTTTTCATACCCTCTTTTTATTTAAAACGTTTCTAAACTACTTTTGTTTCGTTAACAGGCAAAAAAACCGAAGCACTTGGCGGTTTTTTGGATATTCGAACTTAGATGCTATCTTTGATAGTATCAAATGATATTATCATGAAGCCTCCTTATGAAATAACTCCCAAAATCCTCAAGCTTGTATCTTCAATTTCTGAAAAAATTGGATAAGCAAATGCTAATTATCTAAGTAGACCTTCGCCCCAGCTAAGAAGACATAATAAGATAAGGACGATTCACTCATCTTTGAAAATTGAGGGCAACATCTTAACTCAAGAACAGGTTACTGCTTTGATTGACAATAAGCGGGTTGTTGGACCCAAAAAAGATATATTGGAAGTAATAAATGCGATCAAAGTGTATGATAGCCTTTCAGAATATAATCCATTTTCGTCAAAATCCTTTTTAAAAGCTCACAGACAACTAATGGAGGGTTTAATAGAAGATGCAGGAAAATATAGACATCAGGGAGTGGGTATATTTCAAGGATCAAGAGTTGCTCATGTTGCTCCCCCGTCAGAGAATGTTCCCCACCTGATGAATG
>SLGC01000113.1 GCA_007123885.1 Bacteroidales bacterium
ATGGTTCTTCATCGTGAAAGTGGAAAGATAGAACACAAAATTTTTAAAGATATAATAGATTATTTTAAAGATGACGATGTATTTGTTTTTAACAACACCAAAGTTTTTCCGGCCAGACTTATAGGAAATAAAGAAAAAACCGGAGCAGAAATTGAAGTTTTCCTCCTCAGGGAGTTGAACAAGGAACAACGGCTTTGGGATGTCCTTGTGGATCCTGCAAGAAAAATAAGAATCGGCAATAAATTATATTTTGGCGAAAATGATATGCTGGTAGCCGAGGTTATTGATAATACTACATCAAGGGGCAGAACCCTGCGATTCCTCTATGACGGTCCATATGAGGAGTTTAAAGAAACATTATATAATCTGGGTGAAACTCCTCTTCCAAAATTCATACATCGCGAGGTGGAGCCGGAAGACAAGGAAAGGTATCAGACAATTTTTGCAAAGCATGAAGGTGCAGTTGCTGCCCCCACTGCCGGGTTGCATTTCAGCCGCGAACTTCTTAAAAGACTTGAAATAAAAGGCATTAACTTTGCAGAAATTACTCTTCATGTGGGGTTGGGAAATTTCCGGACAGTCGATGTTGAAGATCTTACAAAACACAAAATGGATTCCGAAAGAATAATTGTTACAGAGGAAGCCGCCGGAATAGTAAATGAAGCCAAGGAAAACAGGAAAAATATATGTGCTGTTGGGACAACAGTACTAAGAACACTGGAAAGTACTGTATCAACCACCGGCCAGCTTAAACCGTATGATGGATGGACAAATAAATTTATATTTCCTCCATATGAGCCCAAAGTTCCAAATTCAATGATATCAAATTTCCATCTTCCTCTTTCGACCATGCTGATGATCGTTTCCGCATTCACCTGTTTCGATCCCCTGTTCAAGGCATATAAAGTTGCAATTAAAGAAAAGTACCGCTTTGGCACTTATGGTGATGCCATGCTGATTTTATAAGAAATCCCGGCTATAAAACCTTATCGATCCTGCAGGTAATCACCTGCAGGATTTTTTATATAAGTGCCCTTAAACCCACAAGTCTTTTTCGCTTGTGGGATGTAAGGCATAAATGGTTTTAACCTTGCGAAATAAAATACTGACGGACAGTTTCGGGGCTGCCTCGCCTATAGAACACAGAAAGTGTTAATCACAAATGCCTTTGAAACTTTCTGATCAGCAATTTTATTTTATTGTCAAAATTTAGTAACTTAACTATATCAACAGCTTTTCAAGTCGCTTTTCAAGTCGCTTTTCAAAATCTTAATTCAAAATTAATTAAATCCTTTATTACCATGAGAAAAATTGCCTTGACTTTTTCAGCTCTGTTTTTGTTTTGGTCACTCGGCGGACAGATCGTAGATCAGGAAGATGCTCCCGGGCCTTTGGATGAAGAACCTGGTGAGGGATGGATTATCGGAGGATCCTTTTCCCTTGGTGCATCCCAGGTATCACTGAACAACTGGATGGCAGGGGGAGAAAGTTCAATTGCCGGCAATGCAGTTATGAATTTTGCTGCCGAATACAGAATCAGAAACGTTATCTGGACAAGTACCGTTGATATTGGTTATGGAATACAAAGAAGAGGTGCAGAAGATATAAGAAAAACAGATGACAGGGTGCATATCCTTACCAAACACGGCCGAAGGATAAGTGAAAATCTTTATTATTCCCAGCTCCTTGATTTCCGGACACAGATGACTCCCGGCTATGATTATCCGGATGACCAAACAGTTATAAGCAACTTCCTCTCCCCGGGATATCTGGTGGGTGCAATAGGCTTCGATTACAGGCCCATACCTAATCTCGCCCTGTTTGCCGGACCTGCTACAGGAAAACTTACCATGGTAATGGATCAGCAACTTGCAAATCAAGGTGCATTCGGAGTTGAACCAGGAGAAAACTACAGATTTGAATTCGGTGGTTATATCCGAGCGGATTACAGGATTAACCTTAGAGAAGATATATTGCTACAGGCCAAATTGGACCTGTTTTCCAATTATCTTCAAGATCCCTTAATTCCGGATGTCAATTTCGAAGGTCTGCTGATAATGAGCATAACCAGGTTTATTTCAGCGAGTGTGGGCATTCACCTGATCTACGATCAGGATATGATTGATGTCATCCAGTATAAGCAATTACTCACATTGGGATTAAGCTACAATTTTTAACTGGTTTTTGGGAATTTCGCCTTGATAATTTTCCCCGGGGAATAGCACAGATTTCTTTACCTATGGTATATCCGGCTTTCAAGTAGATTGAATCCGGAGTGCCAGACTTTTGTATACTTCCTGAAATTATTCATAACTGCCTGCCCTCTTTGAATAAATGCTTCAATTTCTTAACCTTTATTGATTTATAACGTACAAATATCATACAAAGCATCCCGGAAAGAAATCCAGTTTATCTTTTCGGGATTCAGTCTCTCTATGTCGTTGATTTTCAGTGAATACATTTTATAATTGTAATTTCACTGAATTAATTATATTTTGTACGCTCTAACAGCAATAGGTGGTAAAGATCTCTACACATAAATTTTTAAGGTTTTTATTGTTCTTTCTTTCAGCAGAGCATATACTTTTGTATTTCCCATTAAGGGAAATGCCTTGCATGTGGACCCGCCTCTTTCCCGGAAGGACAAAACCTTTCCCGCTTATCAGTTGTAAATCTGCATTTTCCTCTTTTAATTCTTATATTCCTGGTTTACATGTCACTTTTATCAAACCCTTCCTCACTATCCTCCTTGGCTTCCTCCTGGCAATCCCCGCGTTGGGGCAGGAACAGGAAGGGGATTACAGAACAGCAGCAGGCGGTAACTGGTCGGATCCTGGCACATGGGAGAGATATAATGGATCCATTTGGGATACTCCTAGTATTATTGAAGGATACCCGGGGCAATTTCCAAATACGGGTACAGTTACAGTAAGGAATGGACACTTGATAATACTTGAAACTGATTTGACCAATCAGATAGAATTATTAAAAATTATC
>SLGC01000034.1 GCA_007123885.1 Bacteroidales bacterium
CATTGGAAAGTTTATATGAGGTCATGAGAATGCACCATGACTGATCGGCACCCCGCCCAACCCGTCCCCTCAGCTGGTGCAGCTGTGAAAGTCCGAATCTCTCAGCGCTTTCTATAACCATTACACTCGCATTGGGAACATCCACCCCTACTTCGATTACAGTTGTAGCAACAAGAATATGGGCCCTGCCGGAGATAAACTGCTGCATACCGGTTTCCTTGTCCACCTGTTTCATTTTTCCATGGACAATTGCAACCACGTAACCGGGGGGTGGGAAGGCCCGGGTAATACTGTGATAGCCATCTTCCAGATCCTTGTAATCGCTCTTTTCGGATTCGCTTATAAGGGGATAAACTATATATATCTGCCTTCCCTCTGCAATCTGTTTTCTCATGAACCCAAAAAGCCTCTCTCTTCTGTTGTCGAAAAAATGTGCCGTCATAACCGGCTTTCTGCCGGGAGGAAGCTCATCGATGACCGATACGTCGAGTTCGCCGTAAACCGTCATGGCAAGGGTTCTTGGTATCGGAGTGGCTGTCATTACCAGCATATGGGGAGGGTGGGAATTTTTTTTCCACATCCTTGCCCTCTGTGCCACTCCGAAGCGGTGCTGTTCGTCGATAACCACCAGTCCCAGTCCCGCAAACCGGACAGTATCCTCTATCAATGCATGGGTTCCCACCAGGATGTTTATCTCACCAGATAAAAGTTGCCGGTGCAGTTCGTTGCGGTTTCTTTTTTTTGTCGACCCTGTAAGCAGTCCGGCTTTTACCGGAAGCTTTTCCAGAATTTTTAAAATTGTAACATAATGCTGGGATGCCAGGATCTCCGTCGGGGCCATCAGGCAGGCCTGAAAGCCGTTATCAATGGCTATCAGCATGCTCATGACAGCCACCAGGGTTTTGCCGCTGCCCACATCACCCTGAAGCAGCCTGTTCATCTGTTTTCCTGACCCTGTATCCCTTCTTATCTCCCGTAAGACCCTTTTTTGAGCCTGTGTAAGTTCAAATGGAAGATGCTTGTTGTAAAAATCATTTACAAGATTCCCTATCCTGGAAAAGATCAATCCCCTTATCCTCTCTCTCCTTCCCGATCTTTTACGAAGGATGTTTAGTTGAAGGTAGAACAACTCCTCAAATTTCAGCCTGTTTATAGCTTTCTTTAAACCAACAGGATCCTGGGGAAAATGAATATTTAACAGTGCATCATTAATTTCCGGGAGCTTCAGCCTTGCGATCATATCACCGGGAAGTGTTTCAGGAATAGCTCCGTCAAGCATATTCAGCAGGTTATTCTGGAACTTCTGAATAACGCGGGAGGTAATAAAGTTGTTTTTTAGCTTTTCGGTTGTGGAATAAAACGATTGCATCGCCGATATGATCTGCTGTCCCTGTTTTTCAGGATCTTCCATTTCCGGATGCACCAGGTTTACTTTATTGTTGAACAGAGTGGGCTTTCCGTAAACGATAAATTTTTTGCCCGGCATAACCAGGTCATTTATCCATCTTAAACCACGGAACCAGACAAGCTCAAGACTACCGGTCTCATCGGAAATGCGGGCTGTCAATCGCTTATTCCTGCCGCTGCCGGCAATCTCCCTGCCGGTTATTTTACCTTCGATCCGGATATAGGGCAGATCGCCCGTTACCTCCGATATTTTGTAAAACCTGGTCCTGTCAACATGTTTGTAGGGAAAAAAGTAGAGAAGGTCCCGAAGGGTATGTATATTAACCTCTTTTTTCAGCAGCTCAGCCCTGACCGGACCCACGCCGGAGAGGAATTTTATATCTCTTTCAAGGAAATTTGCCTGCATTTCAGCCTGTAAATTTTATAGCTCTCTTTAATAGCGTTAAAAGAATTTTAAATCATGCAACTATCCGGTAAATCAGGTTATATTCGCAATTTTCTGGTTATTCGTATATGGGCAAAATTAAACTTTTAATTAAATATCTGGTCTATGTTTTTATGCGGAAAGGGGCTGCCGGGCATGGCATCCATTCCCCGTTCGTATTTAAGCTGAACAGGGAGGTTCTTAATAACAGAAGTAAATACGGGGAATATGAGCTCATCAGGAAATTCCGCAAAAAGCTCCTGACAAGAGATGAGATTGCTGATGTAACCGACAGGGGAGCAGGTTCAGTAATTTTTTCTTCCGGAAAAAGAAAAGTAAGGGATATGGTAAAGTATTCCTCCAGCAGTCTTAAAATGGGAAAACTCCTGTTTCGCCTGGCAAGGCACCTGGATGCCGGCACTGTTATTGAACTTGGGACATCGGTTGGATTCGGCACTTTCTGCCTGGCCCTGGGGGCCGTCAACGGCAAGGTCTTTAGTCTTGAGGCATGCCCGGCGCAATTGCGCATCGCCCGGGAGGAGCTGCAGAAAGCGGGAACCGGCAATGTGGAACTGACAGAAGGGGAATTTGAAAAAGATCTTCCCCTGTTGCTTGAACAGATTGACCGTCCTGATCTTGTATATTTTGACGGTGATCATAGAAAAGAAGCTGTACTGTGGCAAGCCAGACAATGCCTTGGCAAAGTTTCTCCCGGCACCGTTTTTGTAATTGCCGACATAAACTGGTCGCCCGGAATGAGCGAGGCCTGGAAGGAGCTGTGCAGGGAACCGGCAGTATCCCTTTCGATAGACCTTTTTCATTGCGGACTGCTTTTTTTCAGAAAGGGAATGGCAAGACAGCATTTTGTGCTCGGCTTTTCAGGATAAGGGGTCATGGTAATTCATTTTCCCGCCCGATTACCCATAGCAGACTATTCAAAAAGGAAAATATTGTTAAATGATTTTCGTTTTTACCAATTATACTCTAATTTCGGTCAATTGAACAGTTACGGTTAATAAAATAAATTACTTCACATGGAAAATATGATCAGCATCAGGAACCTGACCAAAAATTATCACATAGGGACAATAGTGGTGAGGGCTCTCAATTCGATTTCAGTCGATATAAGGAAAAATGAGTATGTAGCAATTATGGGCCCTTCCGGATCAGGAAAATCCACCCTGATGAATATTATCGGCTGCCTTGATACTCCTTCAGGCGGTCAGTATATATTGAACAATACGGATGTAAGCAAGCTGGAAGATAATCAGCTGGCAGAAATTCGCAATAAAGAGATAGGATTTGTTTTCCAGACCTTTAACCTGCTGCCCAGATATACTGCATTTGAAAATATAATGCTGCCTCTAGTTTATGCCGGTAAATCCAAAGCGGAAAGAATTGAACGTGCATCCCATGTAATTGAAAGCGTAGGTCTTTCCGACCGTGCCAGTCACCGTCCCAACGAACTGTCCGGCGGACAGCGGCAAAGGGTCGCTGTAGCAAGGGCCCTGCTCAATCATCCTTCCATTATTCTTGCCGATGAGCCGACCGGTAACCTCGATTCTAAAACTGCTGTCGATATAATGGATCTATTTGATGAGATACATCGAAAAGGCAACACCATCATACTTGTAACACATGAAGAGGATATTGCCCGTCATGCCCACCGGATCATCAGGCTCCGCGACGGGGAGATTGAATCAGATGCGGAAAACGAAAATTATAAGGCAGCCACCCAACCATCCAGTAATTGAACATGAACATTATTTCAGTTCATCCGTTTAAGGTAAAATATCCGGACCTTGAACAGATAAAAACCAGATGTCAATGAAGATCTACACCAAAACGGGCGATTCAGGGAAGACATCCCTGATATGCGGCAGAAGGGTGCCGAAGCATGATGTTCGCATTGAAGCATATGGTACTGTTGATGAGCTTATTTCCTGGATAGGATTGTTACGTGATCAGGATACAGGGCCTGATATTTCCGCGACCTTGTTACAGGTGCAGGACAGGTTGATGATCTGCGCTTCAATTCTGGCAGCTGATTGTGATTCTTGCAGGCGCAGAATACCTGTCATGAAGGAACAATATGTAAAGGACCTTGAATCCGCAATTGATAAAATGGAACAGGAGCTGAAGCCTCTCTCTTCGTTTATACTGCCCGGAGGACACACGATCGTTTCGTGGTGCCATATATCGCGGAATGTTTGCAGGCGGGCAGAGCGAAGAGTAATTGAGCTTTTCAATGATCAACCTGCAGATGATCTGGTTGTCAGATATCTTAACAGGTTATCTGATTATTTATTTGTATTGGCACGCAAGATTTGCAAAGATTTTAACGTTGATGAAATTCCATGGAATCATGAATTGTAAAATTCATTATATTTTTTAAATTTGCACCACTTTTAAAAATAGGTTATTTTTAATTTGATCGGATATGTACTGGACCCTTGAACTGGCTTCGAAACTTGAAGATGCTCCCTGGCCTGCAACCAAAGATGAGTTGATCGATTATGCAATGCGATCAGGGGCCCCCCTTGAAGTAATTGAAAATTTACAGGAGATAGAAGATGAAGGAGATATTTATGAGAGCATAGAGGATATATGGCCCGACTATCCCAGTAAAGATGACTTCTTTTTCAACGAAGATGAATACTGATCTTATTCCTTAATAAAAACCTCCTCCCAGGATTTAGGACGGATATTATCCAGCCATTGAAAACCCTGAAGGATCCTTTCCTGTTCAGGAACTTTCTCAATCGGGTAAAGTGTGGCGTCGGCGCTGGTTAACCATCTTATCCTTGAGGGTTTATTCTCACTGAGAAATATGACCATGTTGGCACTTACAATTTTGTTTATCCCTATAACCTCGTCATTGTCAAGCGGGTAATAAAGAGTTTCGGCATTCCCTGAAACATTCACCCTGTAAAGCTCACCGTCACGAAAAAATCCCACTATATCGGTCCCCTTTATCTGGTTGTACATATCATACTGTTCCTCGGATATTATAAAGGCTGATCTATTCATAATAACATGATCAACTTCACCTTCCCTGGAGTGTATTTCCATAAATTCTGCGGTAAGCTGGCTGCCGTCTGACCATATGACGGGTTCATCAAACATATAAATTACCGAATCTCTCAAGTTGTAATAGAGTGAATCAGATTTTCCCTGCATATCATTGCCAAAGAACCTGACGCCGTAATATGCCGAAAGTATCCGCACCGTATCCGGGACCTGTTCCTGTTGTATAAGGGTATCCGCCCGGGGGATCATTGCCGTATCCGGGACCTGTTCCTGTTGTATAAGGGTATCCGCCCGGGGGATCATTGCCGTATCGGCCGACTGTTCCGGCCCGGTCAGTGTATCATGCAGGGAGGATGTTAAATATCCGTCCGGACCGGAGGTTGCAAGAGTATCTGAATCAGGAGCATCAGGGTGTTCCTCAAGGACATCCGGAACCGGTATATTTACCACCTGCAGCCAGGAGCGAAGGGTATCTGCATGCAGGTATATGGTATCATTGTTCATCATCTGAATGAACAATGCCCTGTCGGTTATCATCATCTGTTCCGGTTCCCTTTCGAACCAGGCATAATTTCCCTTTATCGTGATTTGCTCTACAGTATCGATTATTTCTATATTCCTGAATGCTTCGCCAAGGCCGTTCCTGTTGTCGAAAAATATACTGTCAGCCATCAGTACCTGGTTGTTGTTCCTTACTCTTGCATTCTCATTGAATTGTGCAATATCTGTCTGTGTATTGTACCAGCCGTTCTCGCAGTATATGTCTGTTTCGTCGCCTGTTATTGTCGTGGGACCAAGAAAATATGCAACCTCGGTTACGGTGTTGTACCTGAGCGCATCCGACCTGATTATATAATCGGGATTTGTAACATGTACACTATCCTGGAAAAAGAATACCTTTTCTTCGGTATAGTAGTAACCTTTAATGCTCTCCAGCCTGTTGTCGGCGTTGATCACCACTGCCCTGTCGGGGAAGTATCCGTAATTGTCCTGGATATTGAAATCAAGATTTTCTGTTGAAAGGGTCGTTTCATTATCTACCAGGCGCACATTCCCCCTGGCCTCAGCATATCGCCTGTTTCCGAAATAGTTGACCCTGTCACCATAAAGGTGAAGTGTATCGCCCTGGTTAACATGAACATTGCCAAAGGCATGTATAATATTCAGATCAGCATAGCGGTGGGCACTGTCACATGTCATTATTACATCTTCATGCTGAAGTTTCAGGTTGCCGAATAATCGCATAAGATCCCTGGGCTGTCCGGCATGGGGACCTAAAGCACTGTCGGCATTATGTATTATAATTTCTGCCGGCCTGCGGGTTTGCTGCTGTCCGGTTATCGTAAATGCCACAAGAAGCAGGCCCAGCAGGCCTGCCAGTATAACCCGGTTCATCTCTTCTGTCTATCTGTTAACCCACCCTTCGGTAGAAAAGCCGCAGTTTCTGTAGGCTTCATCAATTTTAATGTAGGTACGGGCTTTTTGTCTTCCCACCCATTCCTCAAGTATCTTCATTCTCTTCTGGTTAAGTGCCATATTCTTAAGGAAGGCATAATCTTCCCTCAGGTTGGCCTGATGGGGTGGTGTAAGGGATTCAAGATACAGCAATTTATAAAAAGTCCTGCCTGTCCGGGGATCAGTTGACTCCAGGGGACCAGCAATTTCACCCACTCCCATATCCCTGACAGCCTGGTACTGGACAGGATTAAGATGTTCGAGTTCAAACCTTGATCCTCCGGTTTCCTGATTAAGCACCAGTCCCCCGCTCATTCTTGTCTCTTCCTCTTCACTATGGATCATTGCAGCCGTCCTGAAGTTCAATGTATCGGTGCGGATCACGGTTTTAAGACTGTCAAGAAATTCCCTTGCATCGACCCTGGCCTGTTCGGATGCTGCAGGCCTCATCAAAATATGCCTTACATTGACCTGTTCTCCGCGGCGGTCGATAAGCTGCACAATATGAAATCCGAAATCTGACTCAAAAACCGGTGAGATCCTGTCATCTTTAAGAGAAAAGGCAACATTGGCAAATTCAGGAACCAGGTCCGACCGGGCCATGTACCCGAGCTCACCCCCCCTGCGGGCTGAACCGGGATCTTCCGAATAAAGGATAGCCATTGCAGAGAATCTTTCTCCATTAATGATCCTCTGCCTGATCTCATTCAGTCTCTGCCTTACCCTGAAATTTTCGGCTTCGTCAAATTCAGGGTATTTAACTATCTGCCGTAGCTGAACCTGGGAAGGGATCATCGGTATCTCATCCTCGGGCAAGCTGTTGTAAAATCTTCTTACCTCCGCAGGTGTCACTGATACCCTGCCTATAAGATCCTCCTGCATATGGCTGGTAATCAGCTGGTCGCGGATAATATCCCTGAAGTCTTCCTTGATCTCCAGAATGCTTTTATTGTAATAGTTTTCAAGATTTTCTTCCGATCCTATCTGTTGTATAAAAAACTGAAGTCTGCGGTTAAGTTCCATTTCAACTTCACCTTCTGATACCTCGATCGAATCAATTATGGCCTGATTCAGCAGTAACTTCTGGACAAGCTGGTTTTCAAGGAGCTCACACCTTGAATTGTTATTGGGGGTGTAACCCTGGGCCTGCATCTGAAGAAGCTCATTCTCAATTTCAGACTGCAGGATAATGCTGTTTCCGACAATCGCAACCACCTGATCCACAATCCTCCCCTGTGAATTTGCGTTAAAATTCCCAGTTGCTAAAATCAATATTGCTAAAAAAATAGGTAATAGAATCTTCATCAGTATAATCAGGTTAATTAATATTCATTACAATCTTTACAGGAGCTGCCGGTAAAAACCGATGCAGATCGTTTCGTGCAAGATCACTGTTTTTTCATTATGTATTCGCTAAAGAGTTTGCTACAATAAGCCTGCCATCATTTTTTTGCTTTTGTTTTTAACATTTTTTAATGCTGATACGTGCTGTTTCAGCTTTATCTAGAAATACTCAAAAGCATTTTTGCCTGAAGCTTCTCTCATGACATTCATTTCAAGGTCATTTAAAAACTTAATTTTCCGCTTGTTTAGTATAATACTTTTAATTTTCTCGCCGGCCAGTGAAACAGGCATCCTGGTGCCTGCAGCAAGATAATCATTAATGCCAAGGAAATACTGATATTCCGGATCGGTTACGACAATATGGTCGCCACCGGAATAGTTCCCTGAAGAACTCACCGATCCCCGCGGAAAGCCGGCCAAAATATCGTCAAGGTACATCCAGTTATCGAAGAACAGCATGTATTGCTCGGCATACTGATCAGCATAATTTTCAATATGAACCAGATCACCGGCGTTCCTGAACCATACCGGTATCCTGTCCCGGTTGGGAGCAGAAAGCGGGATTTTCAGGAAGATCCCGCTGATGGCCGGCTTATCAAGAATAAAGTTAGTTACATGATTATGGTAATATTCATCTATTTCATAATAATGAATTATTGTATCCAGTTTTTGTCCGATAAGATATTGATGGTAAATATGTATTAGCAATGATGCCCTGAAACCGGCAATCTGCTTGTCCAAATTTTTTTCACCTGGAGGAAGATTAGCCTCTGCATGCCTCAGGACAAGCTGATTCCGGATCCACCTGTCAATATAACCGCGGGCAATCCTTGTGCTGTCTTCCTGACTTATCCCGGCAGGAAATATTGAAGAGATATCCTCCCTGTACAAAAAGGAATTATAGACCCTTGCCACAGGTTCCTGTTGCTTGCCTGAGAAACTGTTGCATGATAATGATGCTGCTATCAGACCCAGCAGTATAATGCATTTCACTTTTGCCGGATCAGTAGAAATCTGATAAAACATTTCTGTTTACCGTTACATTAAAAATTGCCCTGAGATTCTCAAGCCATGTTCTTTCAAGATGATCATGGTAATCAACGATCACCTGTTCTTTTGCTTCATCAAAAGTTTTTGGCTCCGGATCAAGAACTTCGTTTATCACCACAAGCTTATAGTGGTTATTGACCAGGAATATATCAGATATGCCCTCTTCCCAGGTAACCCTGTCTGTTAAATCCTTATCACCCTTGCTGAACAGGCCCTGGATTAACGAATCTTTTTCACTGTTCATAGGTTTGATGATCCAGTCATCATCACTCCCGCCAAAAAAATTGCTTATTCTGGTCCTCCATGCAATCCTTCTGGCTGTTGCCTTATCCGATGTTATAAAAATTGTGGCAGAAATCCTTTTTCCCCACATATAATTTTCAAGGTTGTTCCTGTGGAATTCAAGAAGTCCCCCGGTGTCGGAAGGGGCACGGGACCAGATTTCCCTGTCGGTAATTTCCTGAAGGAGCATTCCATCCCTGAATTCATCCATCATATAGCCTAATTCCGGATATTTATTTTCAAGATTTTTCTCTTCCAGCCTGATAAGCGAGGTCCTCACATATGTGTTGTACAAAAGAGTGATATAATCCCGAAGAGGCCAGGGTTGCCGGGGATATGCATTTTGTGAAACAAATTCCGCAAAATCCCTTTGGATGATATTTGATCCGGCAATGCTGAAGATAACATCATCAAGCGGGAGGTGTCCGGGTGCTTTCCATTTTCCTTCAAAGATGCTGTTATCAGCAAGGCGGTAGATCATTTCAAGTGCGCCGGGATTTTCTGAAAAATCCCATTCTGTTTTCAGTCTCTCTACCCGGGCATCTCTTATTAACCCGGAACGACTGTTGCAAGATCTCCTCATTTTGTCAAGAAGCCTCTCCCTGATTTCTGCATATGGAGGTATTTCCCTCTGATCCAAAAGCTTTATAATATGCCATCCATAGGGAGTGGGCACGGGGTCTGATATGTCTCCTGGTGCCTTAAGTGCAAAGGCCGCATTTTCAAATTCAAAAACAAAACTTCCTGATCCGAACCAGTCCACCACCCCTCCCTTCAGTGCACTGTTATAATCGGTTGAATTGCTCATGGCAAGCGCCCTGAAATCATTGCCGTCTTTAAGATCCCGATGGATCTTTTCTGCCATTTCTTTTGCTTCCGGTTCATCATAATAATTAAATCCGATCATTATATGGGCAACCTTTAATTCACCCCTTGATTTGATTTTTTCATTTACCCGGATAATATGATATCCGAAGTGGCTTCTTACCGGCATTCCAATTTCTCCGGGTTCTGCATCATAAACTGCGTTTTCGAATTCATATGGCATTTGAAGCGCCGTGAAAAAACCCAGATTGCCTGAATTGATCTTGGCAGACGGGTCATCGGAAACAGCTTTTGCCATTAAATCAAATGGTTCTCCGTTAATCAGGCTCTCCCTGATCTGAACAGCCTTGTCCAATGCATAAAGGGTGTCATCGGGACTGTGATCCGGGTCAAGCGCGATAAGGATGTGGCTTGCATTTATCTCATATTGCAGCCGTTCATAAGCTTCTTTTACCAGCTCCTCAGCAATCTCATTGTCTGAAAGGTATTTATCGGACAGCTTCATTCTGAAATTTTCAAGCTTATTGATGAATGAAGTTTCCAGATGGATGCCCTCTCTTAAGGCATGGGCAATCTTTAGCCGGAAATCAATAAAATTTTCAAGGAAATCGCTTATCATTTCAGGATCAGGATAATATTCGCTTTTTTCCCAGTAGCGGTGGAAAGTGGATACAGTTGTTTCATGACCGTCAATAACCAGAAGTACCTCGTCACTGCTACTTTGTGCCGGTACTGCCGGAACAAAAAGAAGCGCGAGCATGGATATCAAAACAGACCTTATTATTGTGGTTTTTTTTCTACTCACCCTGGTATCCTTTTTTTCATCTGACACGATACGTTTTCTGCAGCACTTGCCTTAACGGCGGCATGGATTTTCTGCCATTGCCGGCTTTTAAAGATGCCGTTAAGTTTTACCTGCTGTAGTTGGGGGCTTCCCTTGTAATTGTAACGCCATGGGGATGACTTTCATGAAGTCCGGAATTGGTTATCCTGACAAACATAGCTTTTTTGAGCGATTTTATATCAGGAGATCCGCAATAACCCATTCCGGCCCGTAATCCTCCCATCAACTGGAAAATTACTTCCGAGAGGACTCCTTTGTAAGGGATCCGGCCGGAAATACCTTCAGGTACCAGCTTGGTGATATCGCCATCCACATCTTCCTGAAAATACCTGTCCCTTGATCCCTGCTGCATTGCTTCTATAGATCCCATTCCCCGGTAAGACTTGAACTTCCGGCCGTTATATATAATGGTTTCACCGGGAGATTCTTCAACACCGGCCAGCAGTGAACCAGCCATGATACAATCGGCTCCTGCAGCAATGGCTTTAACAATATCTCCGGAGTATCTTATACCGCCATCGGCTATTACCGGTATGCCTGAATCCTTAAGGGCGTTTGCCACTTCATAAATGGCAGTCGGCGGCGGTATGCCTACTCCTGCGATTACCCGGG
>SLGC01000387.1 GCA_007123885.1 Bacteroidales bacterium
AATATCCGGGTCCCTGCCAGTGCAACAACTTGATCTTATCTCTACGTTTATTGATAAAGATAAAAACCTCTCCACCCGTGGGATTGTTACCCAGATTATTGCGTACCAGACCGGACAAAGCATCAGAGCTCTTTCGCATGTCCGGGATGACTGTACAGATGAAAGGTGTTTTCAGCGGTAAGTGCAAACATGGCTATGAATTCAGCAGTGTTTGCAGCACTTCGGGATGAACATTCTCTGGACACATTACCTGTATGCCATTTGGAAAAAGAAAATGCAGTTGATTGGGAATGCGTACCTGGCCCGGACCCGGATCAGGTTGAACTTTTACCGGAATAAATCCAGGGGTATCATCTGAAACTTTATCTTTTGAATATTCTTCTCGGTATTTCTTTGCCCAAAACTGGAAGGTTGAATATGCTATGCTATGCCGTTTGCAATAAATTTTTTGTGACTGGTTACTGTTCTTACAGGCCTCGACATGAGTGAACATCTCAGTCTGGGTAAGTCTTTGAATTTTTCTCATGCGCCAAATCTACGCACTCATTATCAGTATTGAAAGACGGGGTTGGTAGGATGGATACTGTTAAACATATAAATACATTTTTGCAACTTGCATTTGTTTTGTTTTTATTCTGGTCAGTATTCGTGGTAAAAATTGAATTTTTCAACGGAATTGTCACCGGCAAACAACATGGACTGGAAATGGGTGTCGCCGGCATTGCTGTTTACTTGATTTTCACGCTTCCCTTCGCGAAATTCACTCGAATTTCCCTGGTCGATATCTCTGTCCTGATTTTTTGCATCTGGTTTTTGCTTAATGAATTAATAACCGGATTCTCTTATATCTCATTTGAGCACGCTGTCTTCATTACATTATTGTGGCTGGCTATCTATCTTTTTACCCGGCAATCATCCTCCAAACAGGAATTTACATGGGGGGTTATAAGTATCTGGCTCGTAATAGTTCTCATTCAGGCATCAATGGGATTAATGCAGCTTCATGGCAAAACCACTTCCCTTCACTCCCTGTTTAATATCACTGGCACTTTTCATAATCCCGGACCTTTTGCTGGTTTTGTTGTAAGTGCCCTGCCTCTTGCACTGGGTGTGGTACTGGCGTTACAACAGCATGATTACACTGGCAAGAATTACAGGATCCTGAAGTTGTGGAAATGGCCGGTTAAGTTGCATGATAATGCTCTCTACCTGCAAAAAGCCATCACATATCTTGGGTATGGGGTTGTTATCGCTCTACTTCTTGTTATCCCGGCTGCCCGCCCCCGTGCTGCATGGATAGCTGGGCTGGCAGGATGCGCCTACGTGCTTTGGAAACACCCTGTTTTAGCCGGTTATCGTTACAAGATCACAAGCTTTTTCAAAAGGATGCCCTTTTTTCCCCGGTTAACGGTTATAGCACTTTCCTTCACCCTGCTACTTTCTGCCGGGACGGGTCTGTACTTTATGAAGCAGGGCTCTGCCAGCGGCAGACTGCTAATGTGGCAAGTTACATGGGAGTTGGTAGAAGAAAAACCGCTTTTCGGTCATGGCACCAGTTCATTCAATGCGCTATACATGCCAGCCCAGGCAAGATGGTTTGAATCGGGCAAAGGCACCCAGGCCCAGGTTATGGTGGCGGGTTCCCCGCAGGCGTCCTTTAACGAATTGATTGGCCTTTGGTTGGAAACAAATGAACGATGCCTTATCGCCAGTTATGACAAAATAATGCTTCATGGTGATACAATTTTTATTCTTTCCAGAAGTAATGTGCAGAAAGCCATTTTTGCATTTAATATCAATGTTGACTTTCTTTTTAAAATAGATTCCAGGGGGCGAGGTCCCGGAGAATATCAGGACATCAGTGATTTTTACATAAATAATGAATTAAAGTATATAGGTGTGTTATCTTATTCGAAAATCATTAAATATGATTTTAAGGGGGACTATTCCGGCATAACCATTGATTTATCACAGCATAATGTTTTGAAAATTAATTACCAGGATGGCAATTTATATGCTTATGCCCCGGATGCAAGAAGTCGGTTTGCGAAAAAATCTGTGGCATTCGCTGCATTTGATCCTGATGGGAATTTACTTTATAAAGATATCCCTGAGTTAAAGAACTCATTGTATTATAGCATGAATAAAGAAAATTATCTGTCGAATAATACAACCCACACTTTTTTCAATCCTTTTGGGAATGATACAATTTATCAGGTAAGAGAAGATTTTCTTGCTCCAAAGTTTGTCTTAAATTTTGGCAAGCATCATCTTCCCGGAGATACACGTCATAAATTGCTATCTGAAGGCATTTTTAACCTTGAAACTTCGGAGTATTTAATAAAAAATGATTACGTATGGTTCGGAATACATTCCTTCCATTTCCTGGATGATTACGTAGTTATGCATGTGCCAAAAGGCGATATATTAATTCTGGCCTTATATTCTCTTAATTCAGGGAATATCCGAAATATGATTTCCAAAACTGAACCCGGAATATTATTTCCTAATATTAAAGGAAGCTCCTCCGGCAGGCTAATTGGGGTATATGAAGCAATGAGAATTGAGTGGCTCAAAAATCACGAACAGCAATCAGAGTTATTTGGTAAGAATAGTGAGTTTTTTCTCCACAACCTCAATGATTATAATGATGTCAGAGAGGATGATAATAGTATTATTTTAATATTTAATGTCCGGGATTTTTAGTTTAATTCTTTAATATATATTTAAATTACCATGAGACACATTTAACTCATGATTCCTTATAGGTGTTGTTCACCGGACTAAACCAATAATTCTTAACCATAAACCCATCAGGCAGCAGGTGATGGAATCTTAATGCCCGTTTTCAGTATTTCAGAGACAACAGGATTTGATGCATTAAAATCTTTTTCGCTGAAGGGGTGTGGTTCAATTAAAAGATCCTCATCTGTACGAGTTTTCAGAAGTTCTATTTGCAAGTCTATAATA
>SLGC01000316.1 GCA_007123885.1 Bacteroidales bacterium
CGTCAGACAAAAAGAGATGAATAAACAAGGGGATACATCCCTATGCAATGCCAAAATAACTTAAATGCAAAATATATGTGCATGATTTACAATCTTATAACTAAAGTTTATTCACATGAAAAGCAGATATTCTTTAAATCTGGGGAAACCTTTCGGCATCAGGATTTCTGTACACTGGACGTTTTCCCTTCTAATCCTCTGGATAGTTTTTATTACAGTCCGGCAGGGATTGGGCACAGGACAGGTATTAATGCACATATTGTTTGTGCTGGTACTTTTTTTCTGTGTGGTCTTGCATGAGTTTGGCCATTCGCTCACGGCCATCAAGCTCGGGGGAAAAGTAAAGAGCATAACGCTGCTGCCCATTGGTGGCATGGCACATATAAGCGAAATGCCTGAAAATCCAAAAGACGAGTTCCTGGTTTCGGCTGCAGGTCCGTTGGTCAATGTGGTCATTGCGGGCATATTATGGTTCTATATTGCATTTTTTCATGGTACAGCCCCGGAACAGATGGAATTCGATACCATTACTCTGACAAATTTCCCGATCATACTTCTTGCTGCAAATCTTTTTATTGTAGCCTTCAATCTTATCCCTGCCTTTCCAATGGATGGCGGTCGCCTATTCAGATCGGCCCTTTCGATGAAAATGAACAAGCTGAAGGCTACGCGCATAGCAAAGGATATAGGACAGGTATTTGCTGTTATTTTCATATTTGCAGGATTATTCCTCAATCCATTTCTGATAATTATAGGATTTTTCATATTCCTGGGAGCCAGGGGAGAGTATGAAATGATGGTTTACAGAGATATACTTAATAATTATACGGTTAATGACATAATTCTAACAGATTACGAAAAAATTGATGAGAACGAAACACTGGAAGAAGCGGCCGGGAGACTTTCCCATATATCCAGCAGGGGTTATGTGACAACATCAAACGGAGAATATGCAGGTATACTGACCAAAAATGCAATTATTAAAGGACTGAATGTATTCGGCAAGAAAGGACTTATAAAAGATGTAATGAATGAAAATATTGAACCTGTTAAACCCGAAATGACTCTTTTTGATGTTTACAAAAAAATGCAGATGAATAAATACGAAATGGTACCGGTAAAAGAAGACGGACATTTCAAAGGTGTGCTGGACAAGGAAAACATCAATGAATTTTTCATGATCAGGCAGGCAATGCAATAAGCTACACGAAACGAGCCTTACACATGAAAAGATCCTGTCAGGATCACTATGTAATTGAAACCAAAAAAATAAATCTATTAATTATGGATCATATTACAAATGAAAAAGTAAAAGAGCTGGCTCGGGTTAACGAGCCCCATAGCATAAGTATATTTTTGCCGACTTTCAGGGCAGGCGAAGAAGTTAATGAATTGATGGACCGGAAACATTTGAAAAACCTGTTAAAGAAGGTGCGTTACGAACTGGAATCCAGCCAAATAAAAGAAAGAGAAATTAAAAAACTTTTAAATCCCATCCATAAATTAATGGATAACTCGGGTTTCTGGAATTTTCAATCCGATGGACTTGCAATTTTCAGGAACATTGATCTTTTTGAATATTATACCCTTCCGGTATTATTTGATCCCGCAATATATGTTTCCGATCATTTTTATCCCCTGCCTCTTATACCTTACATAAATGATGAAGTCCAGTTCTATTTGCTGGCCATCAGCATGGGTGGCGTGAAATTCTTCGAAGGATTTCCCCACCAGATCCATGAGGTCGAGGTTAAAGATCTGCTGCCTGAAAGACTTGAAGAAGCTGTTGGTTATGATTTTGCTGAGAAGCATCTTAATTTCAGGTCCGGCCAGGATGACAGGGGCAGGGCAATTTTTCACGGTCACGGGATAGCAAGCCAGGAAACCACGAAAATTGAAATACTGAAATATTTCAGGGCAATAAATGACGGGATCATGCAGATACTGCATGATAAAAAACTTCCTCTTATCATAGCGGCTGTCGATTACCTGGTCCCCATATACAGGGAAGCCAATGACTACAAATACCTGCACCCTGAATTCATACCGGGGAATCATCAGCATGATCACCCCGTTTTGCTTCATGAAAAAGCCAAAGTTTTACTTAAAGACTTTTTCGAAAAAGATAAAAAAGAAAAGGTTGCAATTTTTGAACAGGCCCTTTCAGCCGGAAAAGCCTCGTACAGTGAAGAGGCTATTGTGCCTGCATCAATAAATGGCAGGGTCGACACCCTTTTTGTCAAAAAAGGTGTAAAGATGTGGGGGATCTATGACAGGGAAAATGATTCCATTCAGATCAGGGACAAAGGAGCAGCAAATAATACCTGCCTCCTGAATCTTGCTGCAATGCACACCCTGCTCAATAAAGGAAAAGTTTATCTTACCGAAGGGGATGATATGCCGGAGCCCTCTTCAAGATTAAATGCACTACTGCGATACTGAAGAAAGGCCGGTCCTCTCCATGACCGGCTTTTATTTGAACAATTTACACTGGTCAATGTTATATTCACAATATCCATGCAGAATTCGCGCACGGAAGAATGGTCAGGCATGGATATTCCGATTTTATTAGACACCTTTTAAATAAACCAATATGAGTAAACATTATGCAAATGCACATTGGGATGGCAACCTGGTAAAAGGAACAGGCAAATACCAGCTTAGAACCAGCGGTCATGAAGGATCATTAACTTTTTCATCACGTTTTGAAGATGATAAATCAGCATCAAGCCCTGAAGAACTGATCGGCGCTGCACTATCCAGCTGCTTTTCAATGGCCCTGGCACATGCCCTGGATCAGGGAGGAAGCAGGCCTGAGAAAATTGAAACGGAAGCCGAAGTAATCCTTTCAAAGACAGGAGATGCCTTTTCAATTACTGAGATCCACCTGAAAACAATAGGTGAAGTATCAGGCATTACCCGGGAAAAATTTCTGGAAACAGCAAATATAGCAAA
>SLGC01000445.1 GCA_007123885.1 Bacteroidales bacterium
CGGATTCGATTGTACACTATATGACGGA
Organism: Bacteroidales bacterium; assembly: GCA_007123885.1. Lineage (GTDB taxonomy): Bacteria > Bacteroidota > Bacteroidia > Bacteroidales > PUMT01 > PXAP01. The sequence continues at coordinate 29 of SLGC01000445.1, forward strand.
ATGTCACCCGTTGATGGAGCTGCGCACCCCGCCAAAATAAAAAAACAAAAAAAATATGCTCCAAAAAAAATTGTACACTATATTCCGGAACCGGTTGTACAGTATATCCCGGATCGGGTTGTACATTTTATTCCGGAATACTCAAGCGGACTGAATTTATGAAATCCTGCATATAGGGAGGGCTGACCTCATGGGGAACATCGCCCGGGCCTTTCTGATCTTTTTCCCCGGAAGGAAAAAGTCCGGGATCAGAGCAGGTCAGGTTCCCCCGCGACACCATGATCCATCCGTCTGTTCCTTCGAACCTGATACCTTTTGCTTCGGGATTGTCATCACTGTATGGCGATTCTGTCAGGATTATGCCGTTCTGGTAGATATGTGTCAGGTATTGTTGTCCGCGATATCCTTTCGGAATGACCATAGCCGGACCCAAACCATCCATTCCAATCGCTGCCTGGGCTATATCAAACATATGTTCTCACCAGTAGGCAGCGAAAACCGTTACCCGTTTCACGATACCATCTCCATGCACCCCATAATGTTTCATTCTGAACCGGGTCGAGCGATAATGTTCTGCAGATATAGACAAAAATAGACATTCTTAAAAAATTATGTTGCCGTTTCATGTCCATGGCCAGCCTCCGGCAGACCGGATCACAGGAAGGAGAGCTGCAGTTTATCTCCAGGAGATGATTGCACGGCCACACCGAATAATATATATAAGGAAGTATCTGGTCACAAAAAAAAAATAACTATTTCTTTGGATCGGATTATTTCATACATTTGTATACAAAATACAAAAAAAGAGCATAACAATGAAAAGAACACTTATTGCAACCCGCAACTTTGCTTTAATGCCGGTCACGTTATTTATTATTGTTTCCCTTATGGTTACACTGGTTTCATATGCCGGTCCTGGCGGAGGCCCTGATCATCAGGAATCGCGTGAGATGAAAACTGAAGTAACCATTGTCGGTGAGCGGTTTTATATTAATGGCGAGCCTACTTACAAAGGCCGGAACTGGGTGACATCGTACGGAAAGGAGTATCCTGTTGAGGGACTTCTTATGAATGCACGGCTTGTGCAGGGCATTTTTGATGACATGAATCCTGAGACAAGAGGGCAATGGGCTTATCCGGACACCAAACAATGGGATTCCGACAGGAATACCGGGGAATATATTGATGCAATGGCATCGTGGCGCGAGCACGGTATGCTTGCTTTTACACTGAATTTGCAGGGTGGTTGTCCTTACGGGTACTGCCGGCATCAACCCTGGGACAATTCAGCATTTGCACCTGACGGTTCATTACGTCAGGATTATATGAGAAGGCTGGAGAAAGTCCTTAACAAAGCCGATGATCTTGGAATGGTTGTTATTCTTGGCTATTTTTATTTCGGACAGGATGGTAATCTCAATGATGAAGCTGCTGTTATCAGGGCTGTTGAAAATGCAACTAACTGGGTACTGGATAAAGGTTACAGGAATGTTATAATTGAGATCAACAATGAGTGCAACGTTCGTTATGACGACCATGAAATTCTTCAATGCCACCGTGTTCATGAACTTATTCGGCTTGTAAGGGATATTGAGGTAAATGGTCTCAGGCTGTATGCAAGTACATCTCTGGGGGGTGGACGTGTACCGCCTGCTAACATTGTTGATGTCTCTGATTATGTTCTTCTCCATGGAAACGGTGTAAGTGATCCCGAGCGGCTGGTCGAAATGATCAGGGAGGTCAGAGAAATGGATGTGTATTCATCAATGCCGATAGTTAACAATGAAGATGATCAGCCGTGGCGTGTTGAAAACCAGGGCTGGAGTGAATCCGGCAATAATTTTGTTGAAGCCGTCAAAAATTATGCTTCATGGGGGTATTTTGATTTCAGGTTAGCCAGTGAGCATCACGACCATAATATGGGATATCAGAGTATTCCTGCCAACTGGCATATCACCACTGATCGGGAGATTAGCTTCTTTGATCTTTGTGCCAGTATTACCGGTTTTCCCGGAACACCACGATTGCTTATTGAAACTTCAATGGAAATCGGGAAAGGTACAGTGAAAATTGAAGGCAAACGTACTGAAGCGATACAGAGCGTTCAGATTATCGTTGATAATGAGGTGGCTATGACCTTATCAGAAAGGCCATATAATTTTCATTTAGAAGATCTTCCAGCAGGAGAACACTGGATTAAAGCACGGGCACGGTTTATGAGTGATGAAATAGAAGTAATTGTTGAGTCTCTATATCAGCGGAATCCATGGTGGCCATACGGGGGACCTGCCCGATCTGGGAATTAAATAATATTGACATGGATAATCACCTGAAATATAATGATCTCAGCTATCAGGCTTATAAAAGGATTAAGGCAATGATATTGACCGATAAACTTCATCCCGGTCAAAAGATCATCCAGGAAAAACTTGCCGATGAACTGGGGGTCAGCAGAATGCCGCTGCATAAGGCATTTCAGTTGCTTGAAAACGAACTGTTGGTCGAACACGTCCCAAGGAGGGGTATTTTTGTTAAAAATGTCGATCTGAACGAAATTGCCGATGCATTCGAGTGCAGGGAAGCCATCGAGGGACTGGCCGCCCGAAGGGCCTTACAGGTAATTAAACCTACCGAGATACAGTTTTTGTATGATCTTTTTTATCCTTTTTCCCCCGACCCGGCAAATGCTGACCTGATCAAGTATGAGGAGCCAGATTATACTTTTCACAATACCCTTATAAGGATCAGCGGCAACAGGATCCTCGAGAAGATGGAAATGCTCGGCAACGTGATTACCCAAACATATCAGCGTGGACTGATAAGGGGGCCCGTTGAAACTTACCAGGAACACATGGACATTATAGATGCCCTTGCAAATAATGATGGGATCAAGGCCGAACGGCTTCTTAAAAATC
>SLGC01000288.1 GCA_007123885.1 Bacteroidales bacterium
AAATGGATTTAACCTTGCGAAATAATATACCCGGAAATGCCATGTAACCCGGCAACGGCTGATTTCAGGGGTAGCGGGAAGTCCGGTCATAGCGAAGGATGGCTGAATGTACCTTGCATTTTTTCCTGATGAGCCTTTTCTATCGGACTATTGAAGTGACAGGCTAAACAATTTTTTTCAACTGCTTCACGATATTATTGGCAAATATGAATTCCCGGAGCTCCGGGTTCTCCGATTCGAGTATATCCACATTTGATCCTTCCCACCATTTCATTCCGCCATTGATAAAGACGACTTTTTCGCCGATCTCCATGACAGAATTAATATCATGGGTATTTACGATTGTTGTCATGTTGAATTCGTCGGTGATGTCTTTTATCAGCTTGTCGATCAGTATTGCAGTCTGGGGATCAAGGCCTGAGTTGGGTTCATCGCAGAAGAGGTAGCGGGGATTCATCACTATGGCCCTGGCTATGGCTACTCTCTTTTTCATCCCGCCGCTCAGTTCTGCAGGATACAGCTTGTTTTTGCCGCCAAGATCAACTCTTTCAAGGCAGAAATTTACCCTGTCCCTCTTTTCCTGCCTGCTCATGCCGGTAAACATATCGAGCTTGAACCTTACGTTTTCTTCCACGCTAAGTGAATCAAAAAGGGCGGCGCCCTGAAACAGCATCCCGAATCTTTGCCTGATACTTTTCTTTTCCTCCTGGTTCATTGAAGTAAAACAATCGCCACTGTACCATATCCCGCCGCCGTCAATTTCAAGAAGCCCTATTATACACTTTAGCAGGACTGTCTTTCCCGATCCGCTTTTTCCGATAATCAGGTTTGTCTTCCCCTGCTCGAAGCTTACTGAAACGTCATGAAGAACCTGTTCGCCGTCAAATGATTTGTTGATATTCTTTACTTCAATCATGATAAAAGTATCTGTGTCAGGATCAGGTTAAACAATAAAATCACCACACTGCTGTGAACAACTGCCAGGGTGCTCGATCTTCCTACTTCCAGTGCTCCTCCGCTGGTGTAGTATCCATGGTAAGACGAAATTGTGGTGATGATAAAAGCAAAAACCACCGACTTGATAAGGGAATAGGTGATATAATATGGTATAAATGCAAATTGTATTCCGTAAACGTAATCGGCAGTCGTGACGACTCCGGCTGAAGTACCCGCTATCCATCCGCCGAAAATTCCGATGATCATGCTCATAAGAGAAAGCAAAGGGGCAAAAATAACCAGGGCCACTATTTTGGGAAGGATCAGGTAGCCGGCGGAATTGACTCCCATGATCTCAAGAGCATCAACTTGTTCGGTCACTCTCATGGTACCGATTTCTGAGGCAATTCGTGAGCCTACCTTACCGGCCAGGATCAGCGCCACAATTGTGCTGGAAAATTCCAGCAAAATGGAATCACGGGCAGCCAGTCCGATAAGATATGCCGGGAAGAGTGGGCTTTCGGTATTATAGGCAGTCTGGATGGTAATTACTGCCCCCATGAAGAATGATATGATCGCTACTATACCCACCGAGTTTATGCCAAGGGCTTCGATCTCATTTATCAGCCGGATATAGTACATCCGGTGCTTTTCCGGCCTGCCAAAGGCTCTCCTGATAAGCATCCAGTAGCGGCCTATATGTTCCAGCAGTGTCATATGTCAAGTCTGATTTAAATGTTTTCCTGGGTGTTAACCCTTATACTGGAGATAGCTCAAAAGGTTGTGATTTATAATTAAATCGATCAGATCAGGGTTCCGGGGTTTTTTTATTAACGTGAAATTTCTTAAATTATTAGTTAACAGACTAAATTCGGATCTTATGCCCGATTTATCAGCTGTAATAAATGGACAGTATCATATAAATTATAATGGTCCCGATTATGAAATGGTTCTATATTAAATGTTTTATATCAGCTTCCAAATAACTTGTAAAAATAGTAATTATTGCAGATATTTAATCAAACCGGGAATTGGAGGAAAGTACACAGGAATAATTTAAACTAAATTAACCGGGTTTTGTTATTTTTGCACATAACTTAACATTTATAAACAAAATAGCTATGAACCAGAATCACTATTGTGTTATAATGGCAGGTGGGATAGGCAGCCGTTTCTGGCCCCTGAGCAGAATATCAAAGCCCAAGCAGTTCCTTGATATTCTTGGTACGGGAAGGACTCTCCTGCAGTCCACGTATGACCGTTTCATTGAAATAATTCCAAAAGAGAATATAATAATAGTAACCAATGCCATGTACCGGGATTTTGTCTTTGAGCAGCTGCCCGATATGACTCCACACCAGGTTCTTCTGGAACCAATGCGAAAAAATACAGCTCCCTGCATTGCCTATGCCAATTACAAGATAAAGCTGAATAACTCCGATGCGGTTATCGTGGTCACTCCTGCCGATCATCTTATTCTGAAACAAGAACTGTTTCTCAACGGGATAAAACAGGCACTCGATATTGCTTCAACAGAAAATGTCCTGCTGACACTGGGCATCAAGCCCAACCGGCCCGAAACAGGTTACGGATATATCCAGGCAAACACCAAAAAACTCAGCGGCCGTCCTGATAATATGCGAAAAGTGAAAACCTTCACCGAAAAGCCTGATCAGGAACTTGCCAGGGTTTTTTACGAAAGCGGTGAGTTCTATTGGAACTCCGGTATCTTTATCTGGTCGCTGGAAGCCATAACAAATGCCTTTAAGCAGCACCTTCCCGATGTAGATTCAATTTTCGCCTCCGGCATGGATGTTTACAATACTCCCGGCGAACAGAAATTTATCTCCCAAATATATGCAACATGCAAAAGTATTTCGGTCGACTACGGAATTATGGAAAAGGCAGAGGATGTATATGTGTTTTTCTCCGATTTCGGGTGGTCAGATCTGGGCACCTGGGGGTCATTGTATGACCATTCTTCAAGAGATGGTGAGGGAAACATGGTTTCCGGCCGGAATGCCTTCCTTTATGATGTCAGGAATTCGATAGTTAATGTCCCGGAAAACAAAATAGTCGTTCTGCAGGGACTGGATGATTATATTGTTGTTGAATCCGGAAACGTGCTGCTTGTTTGCCGCAAGGAAGACGAACAAAGGATAAAACAGTTTGTAAATGATGTAAAAATTGAAAAGGGTGAGGAGCATGTTTGATGCAGCCTGTTTGTACTGAATAAAAAACCGGGATATCCCCGGTTTTTTTCAGCATATGGCGGCGAAACCGCTGCCGTTTAAAGATCAATACTCCCAGAGATCCTGCTCAAAGTTGAAAATGAAATTGTGAATTCTTTCCGATTCGTACAATGCATCCCGCCCAAGGGCATAATCCATAATTCTCCTGTTGTCATGTACATTTGATTCGCGGTAAATATATCCTGAAAACCGCCTTTGCAGAAATACATCATCAAATGAAAGACTGGCAAGGTCATTGTTTGCTGTGTATGCTTCACTGCGGGCAAGTACTTCTCGTGCGTGAGCATAATAGATCCAGAAAACCTGACGCCGGAGGGTTTCTTCTGTTTCATTTCCCTGGTCATCCCTTCGCTGAAAAATCCTTATAGGGGCAAAACCAATGATCCTGACACCAAACCTGGAGTGCCTGGTATCCAGAAACCATTCCTCAAGGACAAGATATTCTCTCACCTCAAATGTGCGAACTTCACCTTCCACCATCTGGGGTAGCTCTTCGCCTGTATCGGGGTCAACCACAATCGTGACGGTGGGCTCGGCACCAAGATTGTTCCTCACGGTCTCCAGGTCGTATGTTTCCCTGAATTCCTCGCTCCGGTATGCCTGGATTTCCTCGTTTTCAACAGCATGGTAAAGAACATCGATGAGGCTCATTCTTGATCCGAAGGGTTCAGTGGGAAAATAAAGCGGGTGATTCATTTTTTCCCTGAGGTCAACCATACGCCAGATCCTCTTTGACCATCCGACATCTGCCTCACGCAGGTGTGGCAGGGGCACCGGCCTGCTGTAGGGTATGTTCTCCTTTTGGTATATACTGCCTGTGGTTAGATCCTGCGACCGGGTTTCAATAGTTCCTGCAAGGAATAATCCTGCGCCTGTTAAAAGGATAATAACTAATTTCTTCATCATTAAGGGTATGTAATTTCACTTTTTGTTTAATCTATCCTGAAACTGATAGTAGGAAGCCTTCTTTCTTCACCGGTAGGTCCCCGGGCAACAATATCCTCAAAATAAACCCTGTCATTTCTTCCTGCCCTATTAATGATCTCACGTTGTCCCTCGGTTATCCGGTTGCTGTTGGAACGTGCGTCGACAAGGAAACCTTGCTGGGTTGATGAAACTGTAAAGCCGGTTACGGTAAATGTAAGGTCAAATTCAAAGTTTTCCATGTCGGCAATAACACCCAGTTGGGCAAGCAGCTCATTTCTCCCGATATTCCCGCCTGTACGACCTGCGACTTTGGCCACAGGATCAGGTACCCTCCTTACCCTGAATTGCCTGGCTCCCATATTTCTTGTTACACCGTCAATGGTTGCTGTAACTGCTACCTGTGCTTCTCCAGTACGGTTGGGCAAAACTATATAGTTGCTGCCGGATATTCTTCGGATGGTTCCATTGTTGATGGTGGCCCTGATCTGGTCTGCAGGCAACCCGGGTACCGATATTTCTACAGGGTTGTCAACACCTACATAGAAAACATTCATCCTGCTGGGAGATACAATAAGATTTGGTTCCGCAACCTGGTATTCACTTTTGAAAGGCCTGCTGATAGTTGTTCCGTCAGAAGAACGAAGCCTGACAAGGCCTCCCCAGTTGTGCCAGCCGGTTGTTCCGGGGCGAATCCGGTATACCCCCCTTCCATGCTCAACCCGGAGGGTGTCAGCCCGGCCTGTCATCCGGTAATCAACCGAACCATCCTCGCGTTCAAAAGATTCAAAATTACCTATCAGCACCTCAGGGGCCTGGGTTGTATCGAAGGCAGCAAGAAAAACATTGGCCTCAAACTCATTCCCCCTGAAAATATAGTTTGAACGTGGAATTACTGTAGCCTCAAGGGCATTGAACATAAAGGAGCCTGCATCTATCTTGTTGAGAAGGTATGTTATCAGATCCGCTTCTGCATTTCTGACATCTGCCTGCATTCCCGACATCAGGGTCAGGGAGGCTATCATGGGCATATAATAGAAATGGTGACTTTCCCAGCTCACTGTTGCACCATCTTTTGGAGGGGGATCGGAAGTGTCAAGATGGGTTTCGATTGACTGCCTTATTCCGTCGTCTTCCTCATCTACAAGAGTGAGCAGGAACTCCTTGTACTCCGCAATAGAGTTTTTAAGAAGGGTTGCCTTGGGATTCCTTTCTGCGAGCATTACCTGTGCAGGGGGATTTGTGTTTTCCTTTCCTCTGATGTTTTCGCCGATTATCATTCCCTGCTCATCGATGGCATTGGTATTTTCACCTTCTGCCCTTATTACTATTTCCTGTTTGAGTTCCTGTATGAAATTAAAAAGTTCATCGGATCTTTCCTTTACCTCATCAGCCCTTTCTTTCCAGGGTCTGACCCGGACGGGATTTTCCACATACCTTTGGGCAAATTCCCGGTAAGTGGACTCATTTTGCCGGGCAAAGTTAAGGGTTGTTTTGGTCAGCCCTTCGTCAACTACAACAAAGGCATCCAGGACCTCAACCGATACATTGAGTGCAAGCATTGCCATCAGCACCAGGTACATCATACCTATCAGTTTTTGTCTCGGGGTTTCTTTTCCACCAGCCATAATAGGGAATATTTAAATTTTGGGAATTACTTTTTCCGGCTAACCACGTTCATTGCGGACAGCATGTTGCCATAAATGGAATTCAATTCGGAAAGATTATGGCTAAGTTTGTTTATTTCATTCTTGTATTTTTCCGTCTCCTGTACCGATGATTTCAGATCACCGGTTATCTTGCTGAAGTCATCATAAACTACACGGGCTTCTTTAAGATGTTCGTTGTTATTCTGAAGTTGCAACTCGTATACTGCATTAAGGGCAGAGAGATTCTTATTCAGGGTGCTGAGCCTTTCGCCAACACCATTGTTTCCTTCAGATATATTTGAGTTATCCAGGGATTCACTCAGGCGGTTATAGGAACCGGAAAGCTGCTCGGTGGATTTATCCAGTACTTCCGCGTTCTTTTTATAAGAATCTGAAAGGCTCTCAACCTTTCCCTTAAGGGTTCTTGATGAATCTTCAAATGAATCGGTCAGGGAATTGACAGAAAGAGCAGCACTCTTGATATTCAATATGTATTCATTGGTGGCCAGACCGGCATCAGAAATATCAGCAAGTTTTGATGTAGTCAGGTTAAGATTCTTCAGTCCCTGACCCAGTCGCTCGAATAGTTCGGGACTTATCTCTGCGTTCTCGAGCATCCTGTCAAATTTGGCCAGGGCGGCTGAACTGCCACCTCCCACTGCTGCCGGAGCGGCTGAATATCCAACAGGCGCAGCCTGGTACCCGGATCTGACAGGTTGCATTCCACCGGTATCATCCTGCATTCCTGCAAGTTCCGGATAAACAAGTGTCCAGTCAAGTTCTTCATGTAGGGGTTCGAAGGCTGAAAAGAAGAATATCATTGCCTCAACGCTTAGTCCCACGGTAAGCATAAGACCGGCGAACGGCCAGTGCTGGATCTTGAACAGGGCTCCCATTATTACTATAGAAGCACCAATGCCATACATTTTGGCCATGAAATTTTTCCAACCGGAGCTATGAACTAATTCTGAAAATTTCATATTAATAATTTTAAGTTAATCAATATTTGATTGGCTAAGGTATAAATTTCTTTTGGTTTATCCGTTAAATCAAAGGTTCAGCCAAAGTTTGGTAAAGTATTTTCATCCAATGGGAACCCCTCTTCATAATTTCGAATATAATAATTTTTTTTATCAAGGCGCGAAATCTGCATTTTTTATTATCTGCCCGTTCCAAGATAGGACCGGACATTGCGGAAGCCGATATATGATTTCGCGGTATCCTGGTATTCGTAGGTCCGGGTACTTACCTGAAGAAAATATGCTATATCCTTCCATGAACCCCCTCTTACTACCTTTCTCTTGAGTGCCGGCGGATCGTCAGGCAGGGCATTGTACTTGTAGTTCGGATTCATATCGTGGGCAAAGGTATAGAACGAAACATCATAGGCATTTTCAGTCCACTCGGATACATTCCCGGCCATGTCATACAGTCCGAAATCATTTGGTTCATAGGAAGCAACAGGGGCGGTGTAAAGCCATCCGTCGTCAGTATAATTCCCGCGCATTGGCTTGAAGTTTGCCAGGAAACATCCTTCCATGTTCCTGGTATAGGGACCGCCCCAGGGGTACATTGACAGGGGAATGCCCCCGCGTGCAGCATACTCCCATTCCGATTCAAGAGGCAGCCTGTAATTTTGAACAAAGCCCTGACCTCTTCTGGCCAGATGTGAATTAAGATAGTGCGTCCTCCATATCCCGAAGGCTTTTGCCTGTTGCCAGTTCACGCCTACTACCGGGTAATCGTCGTAGGATGGATGCCAGAAATACATGTTGGCCATCGGCTCATTGTAGGAGTAGGTAAAATCACTGATCCATACAAGAGTATCAGGATATACATTTACAACATCCCGGAGTACGAAGGATGAACGGTTTACTATGGGCACCTCTTCACCCTGCTGGTTAAATACAGTACCCTCATACTGCTGTGTCTGATGGTTCCACCTGTTGGACCGGCGGGCAGCCTGGTCATAATCCACCCAGAAATACTCATAATTAAGTTTTCGTGAGTCAATTTCCTTCCTTCCCCAGAAACGCTCCTCGGGTGGATAATACAGCTGTTCCAGGATTTCGTTTATTTCCTCATCGCGGGTGTCGATCCTGGTATTCCAGTTCAGTCTTGGTTCGGCAAGAGGTCTGTCAAATTCATCATCCATAATAAGAAACTCATCCAGCCTTTCTCCCAGCATTCTTCTTTTTATGGAGTCCCTTACATAATATACGAACTGGCGGTACTTGTTGTTGGTTATTTCCGTTTCATCCATCCAGAATGCATCAACAGAAATTGTCCTTGAAAAGGCGTTTTGCGCAAATAAAACATCCTCATCACTTGGCCCCATAACAAAGCTGCCCTGTGGAATAAAAACCATACCAAAGGGATCGGGTTCATGCCATTTTTTCCTCCCCTGTACACCTACCAGCTCACCGCTTGGAGCCCTGCCGCATCCGGAAAGTATTATGGCAGCAAGTGTTAGTAGAAAAACAACTCTTTTCATAACTGCGAAAATATTAGGTTCTATTATTATTTCTTATAATATTCTGACGCTTCTGTATTTCCCCGGGCGGCGATCCATTCCCAGGTCAAAACTGTATCTCAGCATAAATTCATGCGTTCCCCTGCTGTGATTGCTTAATGTTGTTGTTGAAAAATCATAGGAATATCCTATGTTGATACCATTGAAAAGTTCGAATCCTGCAATACCCACAATGGCTGATCCAAAACGGTAATAAATTCCTCCCCACAGTCTTTCATTATATTCAAGCAAACCTCCAAGGTTTAACTGGGTCATTACCAGGTCGGAGTGGATAACAAGAGCAGGCAGGAAACGGTATGCCGGATTTTTGCCATACATGGCATATCCCGCTGTAATATAAAAATGCCGGCTAAGGAAAGGGGTAGCAGTGCTGCTGTATTCAATTGCCGGTTCGTTCAGGTGGGTTGAAGATATCCCAAAATAGAGGTCATCGGTATGATAAAACAATCCTGCCGAAAAATCCATTGTCAGAACGGATTCATTACCCGCCGGTATGGAAGGATCCCCTGAAGCCGGAGTATGTGAACCCCCTGCCGGAATGTACCATTCGGCATCCAGCGTGGTGTTTATCATGCCAAGACCGAAACCGAAACTAAGTTTCCCTGATCCTGCATCTATTCTGTAGGCATAGGACATGTTGATGCTCAAATTACTTTCGAATCCTATCTGGTCATTCAATATATGAAGTCCGGCACCATGATCAGTCCCAAACAGCCTGAATGGTGAGTTCACGGTGAAGACAGAAGAAACCGGAGCTCCTTCAAAACCCATCCATTGCTGACGGTTCAAGGCAGTTGCACAAATGGCATTTTTGCTTCCCACGTATCCCGGATTATACATCATAATATTAAACATACTCTGACTAAATTGAGGGTCCTGTTGCGCATTACCCCTTATCAGGTGCAAAGAGATAAATAACAAGATAAAGATCCTTTTCATATCAACCGGAGACTACCTTTTTAAAATACAAACATTGATTATATGTCATGCGTAAAGTAAATAAAAAAAACACTTCCTCACAAATTAATGTTTCTCCGTTGTTTTTGAACATGTTGGTTCTTATACTGAAAGTAAGTATTTAAAGTTTCTTTATTTTTGGAAAAAATGAGAAAAAAAATTGAAAAAATTACCCTGATTGATATAATGTGCAGACAGACAGTGCCATATGGGCATTATTGGTTTATTTTTTTAAAATTCTGCCACCACCGTTCAGGTACTTCCTGCCGGCAGGCTTTCTGGTAATCTTCAAACGAACATGCTACCATAAGCGCTGAAGGAAGTCTGGAGGAGGGTACCTCCATCCACCAGCGTTCGCTTTTCAGGCTTTTGTAAAAAATGATGTCATTGCCTGCTCCTGAAAGGTTAACAATATATTTGGTGCACTCCAGGGATGGATTGAAGGGATATTCTCCCTTTCGTTTATAAAACCCGTCAATGAAGTACCATGCAATGTGGGCGGCCTGATGTGCAGTATGAGATCTTGAATCATATTTTGCATGCCAGTCAAAAAGGGCTATGCTGCTGAGTCTTTCGCTTCTGCCACCATACCATGCCAGCTGGCAGGCCTCCTCGCCTGTAAAACCATTGGGTGAGGGGAACAGGGCAGCTGGTGCGTCTGCCTGCCGGATTGAAGACATGCTGATTATAAGAAGGTCGGTATCACGCATGACAGGTTCCATATCCACAATATTATCCCTCACTTTGCCAAGTCTGAAACTGTCAAAAAGCATATCATCGAGTATATTGATCTCATCAACTCCGGCAAAATAGGACTGGTAACCGATGCTGGTAAAATTGAAAAGATATTTTGACCTGGAGGATATTATCCTGCTCAGGTATGATTTTCTTTTTATATCTTCATAATGAAATGATGATAATCCCGGCAAACTGTCCACTGCCGAGATGTTGACGGTTCTTTTATTCTTTTCATAGGCATTGAACAGCCCGAGTGCAAGATCCTTTGTCCCTCCGAAAATAATGGGTATTTTCCCGTTTCCAATAATCAGGGAGGTTACATCCCGTATAGCTGCAAGCATATCTTCAACCGTGTTGCCCGTCCTGAGGTTCCCCAGGTCGGCAACTTTCATATTACCTGTGGAGGGAGTAAGTTCATAAAGACATTTCCTTGCCTGGTTTGATGCATCGGGACAATTTTCCAGCTGCACATTACGGTAGTCGGAAAGACCGAAAATGATAATATCGGCCTTTTCCCATTCAGGGAAATCATCATGGGACAGATGCTGATCTACCCGTCTGCCAAGAGCATTTTTTTCTCCCATCCGGTAATGGGCTCTTACGGATACCGGTTCAAAATAATCTTTGATTTCCATGAGTGGCTATTTGGGTTTTTGCCTTTTTCTGACGGCGGTCTTTTTCTTCGCAGGTTTTTTATCGGAATTTTTGATGATCGAGAGGCACTGCTCTGCGGTCAGTCCGGCAGGATCAGTATCTTTAGGGATCTTGTAATTTTTACCTTTGTACGTTATATACGGGCCCCATCGTCCTTTAAGAATAGCCATCTGGTCATTACCTTCGAACTCCCTGATTACTTTTTCCCTTTCCGCCCTCCTTTTCTCCTCGATCAGTTCAATGGCACGGTCAAGCTCAATTTCGTAAGGGCTGTCAAGATCTTTTTTCAGTGAAACAAATTTGTTGTTATGCCGGATATAGGGCCCGAACCGGCCAATGCCGGCAACAACATCCTTATCTTCGTATTGGCCAAGCTTTCTGGGCAATTTGAAAAGTTCAAGAGCTTCCTCCAATGTGATGGTCTCGAGACGTTGTTCCTTCCGAAGGGCAGCGAACCCTGGCTTTTCTTCGCTTTCCGATTCGCCTGTCTGGGCCATCGGACCGAACCTTCCTATTTTTACATAAACGTTTTTACCGCTTTCGGGGTCAACACCAAGATATCTTTCTCCTTTGTTCTTTTCTGAAGTTTCTACTGTTTTTTCTACTTTTTTGTGGAAGGGGTTGTAAAATTTATCTATCATATGGTGCCAGGTAAGTTTCCCTGCCGCAATATCGTCAAACTCTTTTTCAACAGATGCCGTGAAATTATAATCAAGGATGTCATTGAAATGATTCATCAGAAAATCATTGACCACCATACCGATATCATTGGGGAATAATTTTGCCTTTTCCGAACCGGCTGTTTCTGTATGTACTTCCTCTTTGATGTTTTTCTCCTCAAGCTGTATCACCTTGTATTTGCGCTGTGTTCCCGGCCGGTCTTCCTTGACCACATAGCCCCGGTTCTGGATAGTGGAAATGGTAGGCGCATATGTTGAGGGCCGGCCAATGCCTAGTTCTTCCAGCTTTTTTACAAGGCTTGCTTCGGTATACCTGGGAGGATGCTGTGTGAAACGTTCGGTGGCTGTTATATTCAGTGCAACTGGCCTGTCACCCTTCTTCAGCGGGGGTAGCAGCCCTTTTACCTGCTCTTCCTGTTCCTCATCGTCCGATTCCATATACACTTTCAGGAATCCTTCAAATTTCATGATCTCCCCGGTTGCCGTGAAATATTCATCCAGTCCGGATATGCTGATGGTTATGGTGGTTTTTTCGAGCCTTGCATCACTCATTTGAGATGCCACGGTGCGTTTCCAGATAAGATCATATAATCTCTGTTCGTTGCTGTTGCTTCCTTCAATCCTGTTCTGGAGATATGTTGGCCGTATGGCTTCATGGGCTTCCTGGGCACCTTTTGATTTGGTTTTATATTTGCGGGTTTTGACGTATTTTTCTCCAAACTCACCTTTTATAAGGCGGGCTGCAGCAGAAAGTACCGAATCGGCAAGATTCAATGA
Organism: Bacteroidales bacterium; assembly: GCA_007123885.1. GTDB lineage: Bacteria > Bacteroidota > Bacteroidia > Bacteroidales > PUMT01 > PXAP01. Next base: position 12,101 of record SLGC01000288.1, read on the forward strand.
ATCGGTCCTCATATAGGTTATTTTTCCCGACTCATAAAGTCTCTGGGCAATAGCCATGGTCTGGGCCACGGAAAAGCCCAGCTTACGTCCGGCTTCCTGCTGAAGGGTGGATGTGGTGAACGGTGCCGGGGGACTTTTTACTGACGGTTTGGTCGTGATATCGGTTACCTGGAACCGTGCATCGACACATTTTTTAAGGAATTCCAGTGCCTGGTCCCTTTCGGGGAATCTTTTAGGCAGCTCTGCCCTGAACCGGCTCTTCTGGTCCTTGTTGTCCGTTGCCTCAAAATGAGCCGTTACCCTGAAGGATGATGTACTTTTGAAATTCAATATATCCCTCTCCCGTTCCACCAGCAACCGTACGGCGACCGACTGCACCCTGCCGGCAGAAAGGGAGGGCTTGACTTTCTTCCACAGCACCGGAGAAAGCTCGAAACCGACCAGGCGGTCAAGGATCCTGCGCGCCTGTTGGGCATTGACAAGCTCCATGTTGATGGTTCTGGGATTTTCAATAGCCTTAAGTATCGCTTCCCTTGTTATCTCATGGAAAACTATTCGCCTGACCTTTCCGGGTTCAATTTCGAGAACATCATAAAGGTGCCAGGCTATTGCTTCCCCCTCCCTGTCTTCATCAGAGGCCAGCCATACAGTTTCAGCCTTACCCGCGGCCTTTTTAAGATCTTCAACAACTTTCTTTTTATCATCCGGTATAATGTATTGAGGAGTATATCCGTTCTCTATATCAATACCAAAATTTTTCTTAGAAAGATCTCTTATGTGCCCGAAACTTGATTTTACAGTGAAGTCTTTTCCCAGGAATTTCTCAATGGTTTTTGCTTTTGCCGGAGATTCAACTATTACCAGATTGGAAGCCATTTCGTTACATTTTGAATATCAGTTTAAAATTGCACAAAGTAAAGATATGGCATTGTAATGGCAAAATTTTTAATAAATATTTATTTACTAATTTTGCACTGTTACCAGTTATGGTCATTTTTAAAAATAGCATAAATAATTTAAATTCAATGTCTGTGGCCAAAGAAATTCCAGTCACCGGCTTAAACAAGTCAAGTCAAGGATGGATAAGGAAGCAAAAACAACTTTAAAAGGGCCGGGAAAATATATTATGATCCTCTGGGCCATGTTCATTGTTCCTCTTTTAGTTCTGGTAACACTTTTCGCTCTTATCTCAACAGGCAGGATGGGATTCATGCCAAGTTTCGAGGATCTGGAAAATCCTCAGAACAACCTTGCTTCACTGGTATTTTCAGCCGATGGTGAGCAGCTTGGCACCTGGCATCTTCAGAACCGTACCTATGCAGAATTCGATGAACTTTCAGATAATATAGTAAAGGCACTGCTGGCTACCGAAGATATCCGGTTTTTCAATCATGCCGGGATCGATGCACGTGGACTTGCCAGGGTTTTTATAAAATCGATCATTTTAAGACAGGCCAGTTCAGGGGGAGGAAGCACTATTACACAGCAGCTGGCCAAGAACCTCTTCCCCCGGGATACCACCATCTACCGTTCTTCCATAGCAAGAAACCTGAATCTCGGAGTAACCAAGTTCAAGGAGTGGGTCACTGCCATCAAGCTTGAAAGGAACTATACCAAAGACGAGATAATAGTGATGTATCTGAATACTGTTGATTTCGGCAGCCATTCATTCGGTATAAGAACTGCATCCCGAACATTTTTCAATACAACCCCCGATTCTCTCAAGGTTGAAGAGGCAGCAGTGCTTGTGGGTGTCCTGAAGGCGCCCACCTGGTTCAGCCCGGTAAGGAACTATGACCGGTCGGTGGCAAGACGGAATATCGTATTGCGGCAGATGCGCCGGTACGATTTTATTTCCCGTGTGGAGTATGACTCATTGTCGTCCCTGCCAATTGAACTGAATTATATGATCCAGGATCACAATGTAGGCCTTGCAAGGCATTTCCGTGAGCAGCTCCGGCTGATCCTTACAGCAAATGAAGGCGATGATCATGAAGAATGGATAAATAATCCGCTGTTCGGATGGTGCAACAAGAATCTGAAGCCTGACGGAAGCACTTACGATCTTTACCGTGATGGACTCAGGATTTATACAACCATAGATTCCCGGATGCAGAGATATGCTGAAGAGGCGCTTGACGGGCATCTGGGAAATGACCTTCAGCCGGCTTTTGAAAGCGTGAGCCGCAACTACAGGCATCCGCCTTTTTCAAATGACCTCACACAGGAGCAGATTGCCAGGAATATTGAACGTTCAATGCGCAATACCGACAGGTACAGGGGATTGGTACTGGCAGGGGTATCGCGCGATTCCATTCAGAAGGTTTTCAACACGCCGGTGCCGATGACTGTTTTTACCTGGTCGGGCGAGGTGGATACAGTGATGTCTCCCATTGATTCAGTCATGTATTTCAAGAAATTCCTCAGGTCAGGATTTATGGCCATGGATCCTGAAAGCGGCCACATAAAGGCCTATGTGGGCGGGCCGGATTTCAAATACTTCAAATTTGACCACGTAAGGCAGGGCAGGAACCAGGTGGGCTCGATATTCAAGCCGTTTCTCTATACCCTTGCCATGCAGGAGGGTTATACTCCTTGCTGGGAGGTTGCAAATATTCCCTACCGATTCGAGGTTAATGATTCTATATGGACACCAAGGAATGCCAGTGAAACCGATTATGACGGCCAGATGGTCACCCTGAAGTGGGGATTGTCAAATTCTGTCAACCAGGTCTCCGCATTTCTTATGCAGCAGTTCAATCCACCTGCAGTCATTGATATAGCAAGAAGAATGGGCATCCGCAGCCCTATGGAAGCAGTACAATCGATCTTCCTGGGTGTCTCGGATATTTCGCTTTATGAAATGGTAAGCGCATTTGCCACTTATGCAAACAAAGGTGTGCATAATGAACCCGTGATGGTGACCAGGATAGAGGACCGGCATGGCAATGTTCTGGCCGAATTCCAGCCAAGAATTGAAGAGGCTATTTCCGAGCAGGCGGCCTATCTGATGATAAACCTGCTTGAAGCCACGGTTAATGAAGGAACAGGTCGCCGTTTAAGGGGAAGGTATGCCTTCAGGGGACCGATGGCAGGCAAGACGGGCACTACCCAGAACTTCTCCGACGGATGGTTTATCGGCGTTGTTCCGCAACTGGTTGGCGGTGCATGGACCGGTGGCGAGGACCGGGGTGTCCGCTTCAACAATATAACACAGGGACAGGGAGCCAATATGGCGCTGCCAATATGGGCAGAATTCATGCAGAGGGTTTATGCCGATCCTTCTCTTGGAATAACACCCGAAGATGATTTTGAGGTTCCCCAGGGATTCAATATTGACCTTGAATGCAAACTCCAGCTTACCCGCCGTGACTATGACGACCCCAGGCATTAACAGGGATAAAGATTATTGCTGATAAGAGATAATATTGAACCGGGCTACTTCAAAATACATAGAAAAGTGGTGTTTCGTAAATTGGATTGTTAACCTGCAGGTTAATGATCCTTTTCTCTTAAAACCGGTCAAAGACCATCGATCTTTTCTGCGGTACTGAAGGAAAACCTGAATGTTATCCAGATTTTCGGCCTGACCGCTAGTTTTACCGCAGTGAAAAGGATCTTTTTCCCTGGCACCTGGGGGATTTATGTTTTCGGTTTTTTTTATGAAACCGGTTAAATATAACAGATTATTACAAGGTCATTTTCCGGTGATTGCTCTAACCGTTATTTCCAGGCTGCAGGCATGATGTTTGGGAAGTTCAGCTTTTGGAAGATTTGAAAAGCAGCCTGAAAAGATGCCCTATATTTCCCGAACAGATTATCCTTATACTGTAATCTTTCTTTAGTTCATCTTTTTTGCTGAATGATGATACCACTATGTTCCTGAATCCCATTTTCTCCGCCTCCCTGATCCTCTGTTCCAGGCGCCCCACAGGTCTTATTTCACCTGAAAGTCCCACCTCTGCAGCAAAACAGGTATCCTGTGGAATAGCCATATCCAGGTCTGATGACAGGATTGCTACTATAACTGCAAGATCGGCAGCCGGATCAGTTATCCTCAATCCTCCGGCAATATTCAGGAAAACATCCTTTGATGCAAGCCTGAACCCGGCTCTTTTTTCAAGAACAGCCAGAAGCATGCCAAGACGCCTCAGGTCAAAGCCGGTTGAGGATCGCTGGGGGGTACCGTAAACTGCAGAACTGACCAGTGCCTGTATTTCCACCAGGAATGGTCGTATCCCGTCAACCATTGCCGATATTGCAATGCCGCTCATATTTTCCTCATGGTGATTTACGAGGATCTCGGAAGGGTTATCCACTTCTCTCAGCCCGTTACTTTGCATTTCATAGAGCCCGATCTCGGAGGTTGAGCCAAAGCGGTTTTTCGAAGAACGAAGCACACGGTACATATGGTTGTGATCACCTTCGAACTGAAGTACAACATCAACAATATGCTCGAGTACTTTCGGACCTGCCAGTATACCGTCCTTGGTGATATGGCCTATAAGCAATACCGGCGTTGATGTTTCTTTTGCATACCTGAGCAAACGGGCTGCACATTCCCTTATTTGTGATGCGCTTCCGGCGGGCGATTCCAACATGTCTGTCTGCAGGGTCTGGATTGAATCGATAATAACAAGCCGGGGCTGCATTTTAAGCAAATGGTTATCGATCGCCTCAAGATTTGTTTCACACAGTACATAGCAGTTGCCATTGCTGGCAACTATCCGGTCAGCCCTGAGCTTTATCTGCCTGCTGCTTTCTTCACCCGAAATGTAAAGGGTTTTTACCGAAGGAGTTTTAAGTGCCACCTGGAGCGCAAGGGTGGATTTACCTATACCCGGTTCACCGCCAATGAGAATTACAGATCCGGGAACCATTCCACCGCCAAGGATACGGTTAAATTCATCGCCCTCCAGTTGCAATCTCGGTTCAGTATCTGAAGAGATATCGGAAATACGCTCGGGCTCATTGTGGCTTCTTTTCCCCGGCAGGCTTTTTCCCGGTGATTTTGCAATTGTCTCTTCCACATAGGTGTTCCAGTTGCCACAGGAAGGGCACCTGCCGATCCATTTCGTGGATTCTGCTCCGCAATTTGTGCAGAAATATGCTGTCTTTGTTTTAGCCATGGCCATCCTTGCTATTGTTATGACCCTGAAATTTTTTTCAGGATAGAGGTTGTAGAGTAACCTTCGACAAAATCCAGAGTTTCTACCCTGCCGCCTGAGGAAATAACAAAATCGTATCCGACAATCTGCTCCGGAGGGTAATCGCTGCCTTTGACAAGAATATCCGGTCTTATCTGCATTATAAGTTCGAGGGGTGTTTCCTGATCAAAAAGTATCACAGCCGTTACAAATGACATGGATGCAAGCACAAGAGCCCGGCCCTCTTGATCCTGAAGAGGGCGCGAGGGACCTTTTATTGCAGTGACAGATCTGTCGGTGTTAAGTCCCACTACCAGAACATCGCCAAGTTCAGATGCTCTTGCAAGATAATCGACATGGCCCCGGTGTATTATGTCAAAACAGCCATTGGTAAAGACTATGCGCCGGTTTTTGAACCTCCAGTATGCAAGTGTGCGTTCAATATGTTCACCTGCAAGAATTTTTGAAAGGATAAAATCCATTTTTTTCATTGCCGTGCTGGTTATTATTTTCCGGATGCTTTGCCCGTTTTTTCCATTTGAGGAATATCATCACCATGGAGAACGAACCAAGAGCTATCATTAGAAGTGCCTGGGATTCATGTGACAGAAGGGCAAATATCAATCCATCTTCCCTTGGTATGCCGTAAATGGAAAGGCCTACTGACACTATCCAGTGGTAGGTCCCGAAACCTCCCTGAACAGGGGCCGCCATTCCAAGTCCCCCGGCCACCAGGATAAAAAGTGCGTCCGAACCGCCAAGTCCCGATGTGGCAGGAAGGGCCATAAACACGGCCCAGGTCATTAAAAAGTACATCAGCCAGATAAAAAGGGTATGTGCCAGGAAACCGGTTTTGTTTTTCATGGCCGCAACGCTTTTCATCCCCGCCATGGTTCTTATGAACACAAGTCTGACCTTCCTGTAAGCTCCCTGCTTTCTGACCCGGGGGATCACCCGGCGATAAACAGTGATAAGCAATAATGGAATAATTAATATCAGGAAATATACAAACAAGGGGAGCTCAAGCAATGATACTATCCTGGAAAAAAAGGGATAGATTATATAGTTAAGCAGAAAATTTCCGAAAAGATCAATTTTTATAAAAAATACAGTTGCTGCCAGCAGTATCAGAACCAGTATGTCAGACAACCTTTCTGTTATAACCGTCCCCAGAAGTGAATCTGCGGGAATCCTGTCTGTGCGGTTAAGAGAACCGCAGCGTGTAAGTTCACCTATCCTTGGAAGAATAAAGTTGGCAAAATAACCCGACATCAGGGCGTAAAAGGTATTTTTGGCAGAAGGCCTGTATCCAAGGGGTTCGATCAGCAGTTTCCATCTGAGGGCCCGGCTGAAAAAAGCCAGGGTGGCAAAAAAAAGTGAGACCATCACCCATTCATATCTGGCCTGCCGGAGACCCGATGCAAGATTTTCCAATGGAATATCCCTGAAGGCTATAAAAAGGAAAAAAATACCTATACCCAGGAACAGCAATATTCTGGAGATCTTGATTATTTTATCTTTCAAATCAGGATATAAGTTTGTTGGTCACAGTATCAGGAAAAACAAGGATCGGTTCAAATGTACGGGCTTCCTCACTGTCAAAAAGGGCATAGGATATTATTATCACGATGTCGTTAACTGCAACCTTCCTGGCTGCCGGGCCATTCAGGCCTATCTGCCCGCTGCCTCTTTCACCTTTTATAATATATGTCTCAAGCCGCTCGCCATTATTGATGTTTACAACCTGCACCTTTTCATTTTCAATAAGGTTGGCTGCATCCATCAAATCCTCATCGATGGTAATGCTTCCCACGTAGTTCAGGTTTGCTTCTGTTACCCTGACCCTGTGGATTTTGGACTTCAAGATCTCGATCATCATAGCGTCGCAAAATTACTAAAAAAAATATTATCGATCAAACGGACATTGCCTGCATATACGGCTATACATCCAACAGATCCTTCACCGGCCCTTTCCATGTCGCTGACAGGCCGGAGATTTTCTCTGTCAACTATTTCGAAATATTCGAGTTCCAGAAATGGATTTTCATTTATGGTATCGGCTACCCATTTTTTCAGCATTCCTACCTGAAGATCCTTTTTCATGGCAGCCTTCATGAGAGTCCGGTTGATCAGGATCGCATTTTCACGTTGTGCAGGAGTCAGCAGCACATTTCTCGAACTCAGCGCCAGTCCGTCGCTTTCCCTGATAGTCGGACAGGATACTATTTCAACAGGCAGTCCAAGCATTTGTGCCATTTTATTTATAATTGCCAGTTGCTGGATATCCTTCTCACCAAAGTAAGCCCTGTGCGGCTTTATTAAATCAAAAAGGCGGCTTACTACCCTGGCTACGCCACTAAAATGTCCCGGACGGTAGTGTCCCTCCATAATTTTATCCAGCATGCCAAAATCAAACTCCCGAAGGTCCGGTTCAGGATAAACGGTTTCCACTGAAGGTGAAAAAACCACATCACAATCAGTTTCCCTGAGCATTTGAAGATCTCCACCCAGATCCCTGGGATAATTTTTCAGATCTTCGGGATCATTGAACTGTGCAGGGTTGACAAAAATAGTGACAACTGTTATATCATTTTCGGCGCCGCAGCATTCAACAAGCGACAGGTGCCCCCTGTGCAATGCTCCCATTGTAGGAACGAGTCCCACGTATTTTCCTGAACTTCTTGCCTCTGCAAGAAATTGGTCAAGTTCTCCGATGGTGCCGGCAACTATCATAATATCCTTTAAAAAAATTCCCGGCGAAGATACTTATATTTTTACTTAATCGTTTTTAAATCATAATATAAACGAGTTTTTTACGTAATATTTAAGAAATCATAACAAAATGGTTATCCTGACGATATGGTTTTTCTGATCGCGATTCTCCGGATGGCCTTTATTCATCATTTGTAAAAAAGGATAACACTTGCCTGATTACTTATTCAGCAATTATTTAGAAAGACGTAACCTGTTGAGTAAATGTTTTTTTTTGTTATCTTTGCAGTTAAATTTAAACATAGAGGTGTTTAATTAATGGAAAAGACCAAGGTTCTTTACATTTCTCAGGAGATTAGCCCCTATCTGCCTGAGTCAGAGATGTCTGTTATCGGCAGAAACCTTCCGCAGGGTATTCAGGAACGTGGGCGCGAGATCCGGACCTTCATGCCAAGGTACGGATGTGTTAATGAAAGAAGGAATCAGCTTCATGAAGTCATACGATTGTCGGGTATGAACCTTATCATAGAAGATACTGATCACCCTCTCATCATTAAAGTAGCCTCAATTCAGTGTGCCCGGATGCAGGTATATTTTATCGATAATGAAGATTATTTTCAAAGGAAAAGCACATTTTGTGACGAAAACGGAGAGTACTTCCAGGATAATGACGAGAGAATGATTTTTTTCGCGAGAGGTGTTCTTGAAACGGTTAAAAAGCTAAGATGGGCTCCTGATATCGTTCACTGCCACGGGTGGTTCACCTCCCTTGTGCCTTTATATCTCAAAAAAGCTTACAGGGATGATCCTCTTTTTCAGAATTCCAAAATTGTCTTCTCGGTCTATAACAATGATTTTTCCGGACCGCTTAACAAGAAGATAAGGAAAAAGCTGCTTGTTGAGGGAGTAAATGACAAGGATATAAATGTATTGAATCCCCCCGATTATCTGAACCTTTCAAAACTTGCCGTTAACAACTCTGATGCAGTAATTTACGGTTCGGGAGAAGTAGACAATTTACTCAAGGATTATATTGCAAAACAAAAAATGCCCGTTTTGGAATACCAACCAGAGGAAGAATACGTTGATCTATACTCAGACTTTTATGATAATATTCTAAATGGATCGCTCAATGTATCTAAAATATACTAAATTCCTGAAAAGCATTCCCCTGACTTTCCTGTTTTCTTTCCTGTTTCTTTTGCCTTCATGCGAGGAACCGGGTTTTGTAGGGCTTGAAATTCAGCCGGAAGAAGACAGGTTCAAAGTGAAATCCAGCCAGGATCCATTTATCGGGTCATCTCTATGGCCAAGGGATTCATTGCGGGCAGCAGGTTTTCCCCGTTCATTACTGGGAGTTGTAAATGACCCGGTGTTCGGTCGACTGGGGGCATCCTTCTTAACCCAGCTTGGTATTGCCACACAGGCTGATTTTGGCGAAGGGCGGGCTACAGATTCCCTGGTGCTTTATCTTTATTATACCCATCAATACGGGGATATTCAGGATATTCAAAATATCCGTGTTTATGAGGTGGATCAAATTATTGACCCAGAAATACCTTATTTTTCAAATCTTGATCCTCAAACCATGATCTTTGATCAGGAAATTGCCTCACATGCCATTAGTCAGCAACCTGGTGATACAATTATCTCAATACCGATAACCAGCCAGGAATTCCAGGAAAAGCTTCTTTTCGCCCCCGATTCTGTAATGCTTTCAATAGGTGCATTTATCACTTATATGAAAGGACTATATGTTACCGCCGATTTAGCTGATGAAACCGGTGGACTGTTCAGGGTGAACCTGAATGATGCCAATTCCCGGATGACACTGTACTACCATAATGTCGAGCATTCCGATACAACCCTGGCTTTCCATTATATTATCAATGCCGATGCCAACAGGTTAAATCTTTATGATCATGATTATCTCCAGGCCGTATTTCACGAAAAGATCAGTCAGCCAGGCATACTCGATTCGGTATTTTATGTTCAGGGTGCTGCCGGGGTAATGGGACGCCTGGATTTTACCGGGTTGCATGAATGGCGTGATTCAGTGCCTGTCAGCATCAATTCAGCCAGACTGATATTACCGGTAGAAAGTGCTGATGCAACATCGGCTCTCTTCCCGTTGCCGGCCCGGCTGAGTCTTTCTGAGAGGAGCCTTGAAGGAGAACTTTTTAGCCTGACTGACATGGCTCTTGGAGATCAATATTTTGACGGAACCTATAATGATGAAGCGGGCGAATACAGGTTCAATATCACCCATTGGATGCAGTCTTTTATTCTGGATGAAAACAAAAGCAACTCACTATACGTGGCAACCCGCGACGGGGGTTTAAATCCTGAGCGGGCGGTTCTTAAAAGCATGCATCATCCTGCCGGGGGACCAAGGCTCGAGATCACCTATACCCGGCATTAAGAGTTTTTATGACAATAAACATTTATCATTACCGGTCATCATACTGTGACCGGTAATATGATTTGTATGCACCTGTAAGAACCGACGATACCCATTTTTCATTTTCCAGGTACCAGTCCACCGTCTTTTCCAGCCCCTTCCGGAAACCAACCGAGGGCCGCCATCCAAGTTCACCTGTTATCCTGGTATTATCGATTGCATATCGTAAATCATGCCCCGGACGGTCGCGGACGAATTTGACAAGCTTTTCGGATTCGCCCTGTTTCCTGCCAAGCCTGTTGTCCATTATCCCGCAGAGTATGCGGATAAGATCAATATTGCGTAATTCATTATTGCCTCCCACATTATATGTCCTTCCTGTCTTCCCGCTGTGGAAGATTGTTTCAATTGCAGTTGCGTGATCTTCGACATAGAGCCAGTCTCTCACATTTTCCCCTTTCCCGTAAACGGGGATCTCCCTGTTTGATTTAATGTTGCAAATTGCCAGCGGGATGAGCTTTTCGGGAAACTGATGGGGACCGTAATTATTTGAACAGTTTGATATTACAACAGGCAGCCCGTAAGTATGATGCCAGGCCCTTACCATATGGTCGGAACCAGCTTTCGAGGCGGAATACGGGCTTCGCGGATCATATGGAGTTTCCTCGGTAAAGAGTCCTTCCTCACCCAGCGACCCGTAAACCTCATCGGTCGATATATGGTAGAAGAGCTTGTTTTCCATATTTCCTGTCCAGCTTTTTTTTGTGGCATTCAGCAGATTTACAGTACCTATGATGTTTGTATTGATAAATGCCATCGGACCGTTTATTGAGCGGTCAACGTGCGATTCAGCGGCAAGGTGTATAACCGAATCAAAGGGATGCTGGGCAAACAGATTCTCAATAAACGGCTCATCCGTTATATCGCCTTTTAGGAATCTGTAGTTTGGCAGGTTTTCAATATCCCTCAGATTTTCCAGGTTGCCTGCATAAGTAAGCTTATCCAGGTTAACGATCTGGTATTGCGGAAAATTCTTTACGAACAGCCTGACAACATGAGAGCCGATAAAACCTGCTCCTCCTGTTATCAGGATGGTTTTTTTATGATCCATTGAAATACTTATTATTAACTATTTATCCTGTTTACTTTCCCTGTAATATTTCTCCCATTTCCAGGCAGTGGCCAGAGCTTCTTCGAGGCTGCTTCCCGCCTTCCAGCCTAATTCACGATTGGCCAGTGTTGTGTCGGCCCATACCTGCTCGGTGTCGCCCGGCCTTCTGCCGGTGATGGTGTAATTAAGGCTGACCGAGTTTACCTTTTCGAATGTTTTTATCATTTCCAGAACCGATACACCCTGCCCGGTTCCCAGGTTGAAAACTTCATAGTTATCTTTGTTTTTGTTTTCAATCAACCTTTTTATTGCTGTTACGTGAGCTTTTGCAAGATCTGTAACATGCAGATAATCCCTTATACACGAACCGTCAGGTGTGTTATAATCGTCGCCAAAGACCTTCAGTACATCGCGTACCCCGATCGCCGTCTGTGTTATAAAAGGAACCAGGTTATCGGGCACTCCCCTGGGCAGCTCTCCGATCAATGCTGAGGGATGCGCTCCGATCGGATTGAAATATCTGAGCGATACGGCCTTGATAGAGGGATCCGAGTGGATAGTATCGGCTATTATGTCTTCCGATATCTTCTTGGTATTTCCGTAAGGTGAACCGGCTTTTTTAACTGGAGCCGATTCGGTAACGGGCAACAGGTCCGGCTGCCCGTAAACAGTACAGGATGAAGAGAATACAAGATTTGTGATGGATCTTATCAGCATTTGTTCCAGCAGGTTTATAAGGGAAACAAGATTATTCCTGTAATATTTCAGGGGCTTGTCGACCGATTCACCAACTGCTTTAAAGGCAGCAAAATGTATTATTGCAGAAATTTCAGGGTTCCTGTCGAGGTAACTTTTCAGTGCTGCTTCATCGCAAATATCCAGTTCTTCAAAACCGGGCCTCACTCCTGTGATCTTTTCAATGCCGTCTAGAACACCCGCTTCAGAATTTGAGAGATTATCCGCTATAAGTACCCGAAAGCCTTCATTAATAAGCTCTACTGCGGTATGCGAACCAATATACCCGGTCCCCCCGGTAACCATTACTGTCTGCATAAAAAGTTTTTTCAGCGATTGATATTTTTGTTTTCCTAAAGGTTCCAGTAGCAAATGCCATCACGTTCCTTTCTGAATTTATCGAGGAAGATGCTTTTGACATCAACAAGTACTGATGGATTGCTGCTAATGGACCTTATATCCTTAATTGAAAGGTCAAGGTATTCCCGGTGATTGACTGCCAGTATGACCGCATCGTATTTACCCGATGGCTTGTCTGCGAGTTCGAATCCATACTCTTCCATTACCTCTTCCGTTGAGGCATGAGGATCAACCACGTCGATATTTCTTATACCGAAAGTTTTAAGTTCTTTGTATACGTCTGCCACCTTGGAGTTTCTTATATCACTCACATTTTCCTTGAAGGTAATGCCCATTATCAATACACGCACATCTTTCAGGTTTTTATCCAGTGATATGATCCTTTTTACCGTCTGTTTTGCAAGATAGGCGCCCATAGAATCATTTATATAACGGCCGGCATTTATGATCTGGGCATGATATCCGTACTCCCTTGCCTTATAGGTAAGGTAATAGGGATCAACGCCTATACAATGCCCCCCTACAAGTCCGGGATAAAATCTTAAAAAATTCCATTTTGTTCCGGCAGCTTCAAGTACATCACGGGTATTGATCTGCATCCTGTTGAATATGATTGAGAGCTCGTTCATAAAGGCGATATTAATATCCCGCTGTGCGTTCTCGATTATCTTTGCCGCTTCAGCAACCTTAATGGAACCTGCCCTGTGTACCCCGGCCTCAATTATTAGTTCGTAGATTTTTGCTATATTATCCAGTGATTCATCATCACAGCCCGATACTACTTTTATAATTTTGGTTAGGGCATGCTCCTTATCGCCGGGATTTATCCTTTCAGGAGAAAACCCGGCCTTGAAATCTTTTTTGAATTGCAGTCCGCTGAGCTTCTCAAGCACAGGTATGCAGTCCTCTTCGGTGCAGCCGGGATATACCGTTGATTCATATACTACATAATCGCCTTTTTTCAGCACCTTGCCAACCGTTTCAGATGCTCCCAGTACTGGTCCAAGATCTGGGATGTTCTGATCATTGACCGGTGTAGGCACAGCCACAATATGGAAATGCGCCTGCCTCAGATCTTCCGGATCTGAGGTGAAATGAATGTCGCATCCTTCAAAATCTGACGGATCCAGTTCCCTGCTCGGGTCTCTCTTCTGTTTCATAAGTTCAATCCTGTCAGGCTTGATATCAAAACCTACAACAGGGATCTTTTTTGCAAACTCAAGTGCAATCGGAAGACCTACATATCCCAGTCCTAAAACCGATATTTTTTTTTCTTTTCTAAGCAGCTCTTCGTACATAATAACTTATTATATGATTTGTAACTGACAGGTAAACAATTTCCAGTGGTATGTTTACAGGTTCTTTGCGATCTCTGCAAGAAAGGGATGATAATCACCCAATAATCCGGCAGGAGCTGAATTCCTGATGGTGTAAACTATCTCTATCGATCGCCTTGCGGCCTCCAGTCCGTATCCCCGGCCACCGAGTATCTGCCGGTAGGTTTCTGTATGAAGTTCTGCAAAACCTTCGCTGAATTCTATATCCTGTCCATCAATGGTAATTGACCGGAAAGTACGCCTGCCTGCATTTTTGACTTCCCGGGGCAGGTCGTTATGATCTATGCTCAGAAGCCATCTTACCCTTGCCTTCTCAAGGTGAAGAAAGCCTGCTGCCCGGTTTTTATCTGAAACATGAACGATATTTTCGCGCACATCGCCGAAAATCCAGGTCAGCATGTCGAAAAAATGAACACCTATATTTGTTGCCACACCACCGGACTTCTGCATGTTTCCCTTCCAGGAAATGTGATACCAGTGGCCCCGGCTTGTTATGTAGGACAGGTCAATATCGTGGATCTTGTCTGCGGGTTCATTCCTTATCTTTTCTTTAAGCTCCAGAATGGCCGGGTGCAGGCGCAGCTGCAGTATATTATAGATTTTCTTTCCCGTCTCTTTCTCTATTTCGGCCAGGGCATCCAGGTTCCATGGATTCAGTACCAGGGGTTTCTCACAAATGGCATCGGCACCCTGCCTCAGGGCAAACCTGATGTGAGAATCATGCAGGTAATTAGGGGAGCAGATGCTCACATAATCGATCCTGGTCCCAACGCGCTTAAGCTTGTCAATATGCCTGTCGAACCTCTCGAATTCAACAAAAAAATCAGCCTCAGGAAAATAGCTGTCAATACAACCTACGCTGTCGAATGGATCAAGTGCAGCAAGAAGCTTATTACCCGTCTCTTTGATTGCCTGAAGATGCCTTACTGCAATATAACCTGCTACACCTATCAGTGCAAAATTTTTTGGATTTTCCGGCATTGAAATTATTTGTTTTATAAAATTAAACTTTACTTACCTGTTCATTTTCCAGCCTGTATTTCCCGCCGCTTTCCGGACATACTGCGGTACCCTGCCTGTCGAATCTGAGCCGGTGTCCGTATTCGCTCATCCATCCAACCTGGCGTGCGGGATTCCCTACCACAAGAGCATAAGGCCTGACTGGTTTTGTAATTACGGCGCCGGCTCCGATGAACGCCCATGGCCCTATGTCATTGCCGCACACTAGTGTGGCATTTGCACCAATGGTTGCACCCCTGCCCACAAGGGTGCGCACATATTTATCCTTCCTGACCACGGCACTCCGCGGATTTACAATATTTGTAAAAACCATTGAGGGTCCGAGAAATACATCGTCCTCGCAGATAACCCCGGTATAGATCGATACGTTGTTCTGCACCTTCACATTATTGCCAAGTATTACTTCCGGTGAAACCACCACATTCTGGCCCAGATTGCAATTTTCTCCAATGGTGCATCCCGGCATTATATGGCAGAAATGCCATATACGCGTACCCGCTCCTATTGTGCAGCCTTCATCGATCACTGCTGTTTCATGCGCCTTGTAACCAATATTTTTGCCATTCATTTTTGCTGTCAGTTTTTGAATTTTCTGGTTGGATGAAGACACCGGTCTTTCTGCCAAACAATGTATTGTTTTGTGAGCTTGAATCAAGTTAAGTTTCCTTGCGTTTTAAATCATGCTCATATTGATGAAAACTCTATAATGCTGTTTCTGCTAAGTAAAATAATCGGTTATAGCATGGCAGATATATTCAAGTTGTTCTTCTGCAAGTTCGGTATGCATTGGCAATGAAAGTACTCTTTTACAAAGTTCTTCCGAGACAGGGAAATCACCTTCCCTGTAACCGCAATCTATGTAAGCCTTCTGCAAATGCATGGGTACAGGATAATAGACCATCGAAGGTATATTCTTGGAAGACAGGTAGTCACGCAGCGCATCCCGTTGACCGGGAGGAGCTATGATCGTATATGCATGAAAGATATGGGATGATTGCCCTGACCGCACAGGAAGCTGTAATTGTTCAATATCACCCAGTGCCCTGTTATAGTATTCTGCTGCTTTCAATCTCTTTATGTTGTACCGGTCCAAATATCTGAGCTTGACATCAAGAATGGCTGCCTGTATGGTGTCAAGCCGGGAATTGACTCCGGTAATATCATGGTAATATTTGATTCTGGATCCGTGAGAAGCGATTGCTTTGAGTTTTTCGCCTGATTCTGCATCATCGGTAAAGATAGCACCTCCGTCTCCAAAGCAACCAAGATTCTTCGAGGGGAAAAAACTTGTGCAACCAATATCCCCTATTGTTCCAGCTTTTTTGACAATTCCGTTTCTGAAGGTATATTCACTTCCAAGGGCCTGTGCGGCATCTTCAATTACCTTGAGATCATGTTTCCCGGCCAGGTCCATGATAAATTCCATATCTGCACACTGACCGTAAAGGTGCACAGGCAGGATAACTTTGGTCTTTGAGGTTACAGCAGGTTCAATTGAGCTGGTATCGATGTTGAAGGTACGGGAATGAATATCAACAAATACAGGTTTCAGCTTTAGGAGGGAAATTGCCTCGGCTGTGGCAATAAAGGTAAAAGGGGTTGTTATAACTTCATCACCCGGCTCTGTTTCAAGGGCCATAAGTGCTATCTGAAGGGCATCCGTGCCGTTGCCGCAGGTTATAACATGTTTTATATCCAGATATTCCTTAAGTCTGTTACGGAATGTTTCAACCTCGGGTCCGTTGATGAAAGCTGCCGAATCAACGACTTTTTTTATTGCAGCATCAATTTCATCCCGGATCTTATTGTGCTGCCCCTTAAGATCAACCATCTGAATTTTTTCCATCAATTCAAAATTCGGTAGTTTTTTATGCAGATAGCAAAGTTAAAAAAAATGTGATATGTTGGGATATATCCCGGAATAATTCTTTATTTTTGATACCGGGAAAGAACTGTTTATCCCCTTGAGGCGACAGCTTAATTTGCCAGTAAATATTATAATGATTGTCATATGGATGTTGCAAATCACATTAAAGATCTTCTGTATCATCATGACTGTATTATAGTGCCCGGTTTCGGCGGCTTTTTTACCAGCGAGCTGCCGGCAAGGATCGACAGGGCCTCAGGCAGTTTCTATCCGCCATCACGGGAGGTCGGTTTCGATGCCAGGCTGGACCATAATGACGGATTGCTGATAAGCTATCTTTCATCCAGACTTTCATTGAATTATGTTGACACCAGGAATCTGGTTGAATCTTTTGCTGAAAAAGTAAAAGGGAAACTGTTATCGGGCCGGACCGTTTATTTTGAGGGTGTAGGCAGGTTCCTGGCTGACAGGAACCATAACCTGCAATTTGATCCTGATCCTTCTGCCAACTTTATGACCCATTCATACGGTCTTTCGCATGTCCGCATTTCTGAAACCGGTTCGGGAAAGAGACCGGGCAGGCTTCCGGCCTTAAACGGAACAGGCGATAGAGCTTTTGGAAGCATTATCAGAAGAATGGTCCGTTATGCTGCGGTCGGGATCCCGCTTATTGCCGCTTTAAGCTGGGGCGCTATGAATACAGGGATTGTCAGAGAATTCAACTTTAGTATTTCTTCACTCAATCCTTTTTCCACAATTATTGATTCCGATCTGAAAATCTTTGGAAAAAATCAGGAAGTGCATGCTTTGTCTGATCCGCAAATTGCCGGAGAGACCGGGGAAATGACTTCACTCCGCAGGGCAATGATGTACGTGGAGGACCAGCCGGGTGATCCATCCGGGACGGACGCCGGCAGCTCAGTAGCTGCGGCACCATCATTTACCGGCCCGGAACCGGGATCCGTCAGGGAAAATGTGCCGGAGCCATATCATCTTGTTGCCGGCAGCTTCAAAAACAGGCAGAATGCCCTTTTTCTGACAGGGCAACTTGAAAGAAAAGGCTATGATGCCCGGATCATCACATCTGACAGAGGAATGCACCGGGTTTCACTCTACTCTTCCGGAAACCGCACCGAGGCATTGCGGATGCTCCGCCGGGTAAGGGACAGGGAAAATAATCCCGATATCTGGTTGTTCAGCAATTAAAGATGATCGGATAAGGCGCTATATCATCTGCTCCTCAGAAACCTGCCCAATCCTGGCCGTTTCAGCCGGACGGCTCCTTCACCGCATGAAGGCCGTTGTGTATGAGGTTGCGATCTGCTCCTTGTGTATGAGGTTTATTTTACAACAGAGCCGTTTTCTATTTCATCCTCCGGGGAAACAAACACCAGTTCGCCCCGGATGTTTTCGGCCATAAGGATCATCCCATGCGATTCTATACCCCTGATCTTTCTGGGTTCAAGATTTACCAGTACACATACTTTTTTCCCGGTGATACCGGCGGGATCAAAGCATCCCGCAATGCCCGATACCACGGTCCGTGTATCAATACCTGTATCTATGGTAAGCTTCAGTAGTTTTTTTGTTTTGACCACCTTCTCTGCACTTAGTATGGTTCCGGTACGTATATCCATGGTGGAGAACTGGTCATAGCTGATACTTTCTTTCGCAGGCGGAAGCATTTTAGTGGACTGTTCGTTTGCTTCACGAGTAGCCAGCAGCCTGGCAACCTGGTTTTCAATTTCCTGGTCTGATATTTTCTCAAAAAGTAGTCCGCCCTTCCCTATGGTATGCCCCGGTGCAATGAGATCAGTATCGTCTGCCTTTTCCCACGGAAGACTGCCGATGTTTAAAAACTTCCCGAGGGTGACGGCCGAAAAGGGGAGGAAAGGTGCTGTTAGGATACTTAGTGATGCAGAGATCTGCAGTGCAATGTTGAGTATGGTCTTTACCCTTTCCGGATCTGTTTTAAAGATGATCCAGGGTTCGGTATCAGCAAGGTATTTGTTTCCGAGCCGGGCAAGGTTCATAGCCTCCTTCAGGGCTTCCCTGAAGCGGAACTGCTCAAGGCTGTCTTCAAGTTTCTTTTTGATTTGGGGTATTTCCGCCAGCACCTGTGAATCATAATCTGTCAACCGCGTCCTTGGTG
>SLGC01000129.1 GCA_007123885.1 Bacteroidales bacterium
ATCTTTTGAGGAGAAATTAAAAGATGAACTGCCAGGGTATGACCTGTTGCGGTCGATAACAGTAAATTTATGAGGGGTGGCCGAAAAGCAAATTCAAATTGATCAGAATACTTTATTGATTATCAAGACATCGTTTGGTTGGCCACGGGCCGTCGGCAAAAGGGCTGTTTTCGTTTGTATGAGTAAATAACCAGCTTCATTTGAATTTTGATTTAATCATATTATCTTTAATGTATGGGGCACAACAATTGCCCGGGGTGAAATTATAAATGACCTCCCCGGGGGGATAAAAAAGTAGTATTTAAATTTTACATTATATGAGTGAACTAATAGATAATTCCCGGCAGAGAAAAGCCAGGTTAAAGGAGCTGATCCTTCGCCTTCATGCAGGTGAGCCTGAGGAGCTGATCAGGGAGGAGTTGCTGAAAAGTCTTAGTCAGATCCCTTACGGGGAAGTTGTTGAAGTTGAGCAGGAATTGATAAGTGAAGGACTACCGGAATCGGAAGTCCTCAGGCTTTGTGATGCCCACTCGGCCGTCCTTGAAGGGAAGGTTGACCTTTCCGGATCCAAGGATATTCCTCCCGGGCACCCTGTGGATATTATGATCAAGGAAAACAGGGAACTGAAAAAAGTCACCGCGCAGGCATCGGAGCTTCTGGAAAAGATGGAAAAGTCATCTGATGTGGTTCATAAGGATATATTCAGCCTTTTAGGGCTATTTAACCAATTGTATGACGTAGATAAGCATTACCTTAGAAAGGAATACCTGCTTTTTCCTTTCCTGGAAAAGCACGGAGTAACAGGTCCGCCTAAAGTCATGTGGGGCAAGCATGATGAGATCCGTGAAATGCTGAAGGGAAGTATTGCAGCATTGCGGATTGAGGATATTTCAGGCGAGGAACTTGCTGCTTCCGCCCAGCTGCTGCTGAAGCCCACCCTGAAGGCTGTTGAAGATATGACCCTTAAAGAGGAGGAAATCATGTTTCCTATGTCCCTTGACACCCTTGCAGATACGGAATGGCTGGATATAAACCGGCAATCGCCGGAGATCGGTTTTTGCCTTTATGATCCGCATGAAAAATGGTTTCCTGAAGGCGCTGAAGAGGCAAGCCTTGATGAACTGCAGAAGGCGGGCCCGGGAATCCTTCTACCCTCCGGCAGCTTCAATATTGAAGAGCTTCTTGCTATCCTCAACACCTTGCCTCTTGATATGACATTTGTTGACCGGAATGACAAGGTTAAATACTTCTCACAGGGTGAGGAGCGTATTTTCCAGCGTAACAGGGCAATACTGAACAGAGATGTGAGGCATTGTCATCCCCCGGCAAGTTCACACATTGTTGACAAAATCATTGAAGATTTCAAAAGCGGCAAGGAAAGCCGTGCTCCTTTCTGGATACAGCTGGGCGATAAGTTTGTCCATATAGAATATTTTGCCCTTCGTAATGAAAAAGGCGAGTATCTGGGCACACTGGAAGTTTCGCATAATGTCAGGCACTACCGGGAACTGGAAGGAGAACAGAGAATTCTCTCATATGCCAAAAAAGAACAGACATGAGCAGAAAACTGATAATTACCCCGAAGACCAGGGTGCTGGATCTGATTGAAGAGTATCCACAGCTTGAAGAGACTCTGATCAGTTATGTGCCTGCATTTAAAAAACTTCGCAATCCGGTATTGCGAAAAACGGTAGCAAGGGTGGCGACTCTTCAACAGGCCGCCTCAATTGCCAATATAAAGGTGGAAATTCTGGTTAACAGGTTAAGGGATGAAGTTGGTCAGGATCTGGTATCCGGCGATCAGGCGGAATCAAAATACAATACGGTCAGGCCCGGCTGGTTCTCCGAAGAGCTGATAGTCGAAAAACTTGATGCAGGCAAGATGCTGGCGGCGGGTGAGCACCCTGTAGGACAAGTTATTGCCGACCTTAACAAAATGGATAAAGGAAACATCTATGAACTTAAGGCCCCGTTTTTGCCGGCACCACTTATCGATAAGGCAACCAGCATCGGCGCCATGCATTGGGTCAGGAAGGAAGGAGAAGAGAGCTATTATATATATTTCTATAAGGAATGATACTGCTCAAAAGAATTACATCACTGTTCAACCCCGACCGCTTCCAGGGATGGGGGAAAACAAAAAATTATTTTGAAGGCTGGTATTTTAAAATTCTGAACAGCGATGAAACACGGGCATTTGCTGTTATTCCCGGGATTGCAATAGATTCTGCGGGTAAGAGGCATTCCTTTATACAGCTGCTGGATGGAAGGAAGGAAACTTCTGAATACTTTAAATTCGATTACGCCGGTTTTTCATCGTTTCCGGACAGGTTCCTGGTTTCTATTGATGACAATCATTTTTCACAAAACTTTATTTCACTTAACCTGCCAGCATTTAAAGGGAGAATTGAATTCAGCGGTACTGTTCCATGGCCCGCACCATGGTACTGTCCCGGTATCATGGGTCCTTATGCATTTGTTCCATTTATGGAGTGTTATCATGGAGTAGTAAGCATGGATCATTCATTGAGCGGGCAACTTGAAGTCAATGGCGAGATAATTGATTTAACCGGCGGCAGGGGATATATCGAAAAAGACTGGGGAAGATCCTTTCCCGAAGGCTATATATGGATGCAGTCAAACCATTTTCAGGAACCGGGGACTTCCTTAAAAATATCGGTTGCAAAGATCCCCTGGCTGCGGAACTCTTTCACCGGCTTTATTGCAGGCTTCTGGAACGGTAACAAACTTATCAGATTCACTACATACAATGGTTCTGCACTGAAAATGTTAAGGGCCGATAATAAGAATGTTGAGATCGTAATTGACAACAGGGATTACAGATTGGAAATCAATGCTATGCGATCATCATCGACCACTCTAGCATCTCCCGTTCAGGGACTTATGGATGGAAGGATCATGGAAAGTATGTCTGCTACCGTTGATGTGAACCTTTATGATAAAAAAACGGAAAATCTATTGTTCAATGGTACCGGCAGGAATACTGCGCTGGAGGCAGCCGGTAAAGTAGAGGAACTTTTTACGGGCTGATCCTGATATCCACTTAGAACGCGTCTTCGTCTCAAAGGCTCCAGCCCTGCCTGTACTGGTAATGAACATACTGATCTGCTTCCGGCATACCGGAAAAACTCAGTTTATCGAAATCAAAAACCAGAGCCTGGTAACTCAGCTTTTCCCTGAGTTCAGGGCGAAGAGCAATATTACCCAGAAGAACCGTTTCAGTAAGGGGACCGGCCCAGTCAAAATTGGATCCTGCCGGTTCACCTCCTTTACAAGCCATTATCCATTCCTGCCGGTGACCTGGTGAGGCCGGAATATAGGGATCGGGGCGGGTGTATGACTCATCAAGGGATGTGGGAAGAATACGGTTTCCGAGTATCATTCCCTTATTCCCTATATATAATACTCCTCCGGCACCAAGTTGTATACCTGCTTCTATTCCCGGGAGCCTTGGTGGCCGGAGGCCGCCATCATACCATGTAAGCCTTAGCGGGGGCATATCTTCACGGGCCGGGAAAGTATAGGTTACCATTGAACCAAGAGGATATGTTTCATCATTGACAAGTGTTGATACTGCCTGGACAGTTTCGGGATATTTAAGCTTCAGTGCCCGGAATATGGGATCGAAAGAGTGGCATCCAATATCCCCCAGGGCACCTGTTCCAAAATCCCACCAGCCTCTCCACCGGAAGGGATGATATGCCGGGTTGAAGGGGCGCATCGGCGCCGGTCCAACAAACAGGTCCCAGTCCAGGGTTTCAGGTACGGGCACAACTTCCTCCGGCCTGGATACTCCCTGCGGCCAGTAGACGCCCGACAGGCCCCTGTTCGGACGGTCGGTCCACACATGTACCTCCTGAACCTGCCCGATAACCCCGTCCCAGATCATCTCCCTCAGCCGTCTGGATCCTTCGGATGCCTGGCCCTGGTTACCCATCTGGGTGGCAACATTATATTTCTTTGCTACCTCCGTGAGCATTCTTGCCTCATAAATGCTGTGCGTCAATGGTTTTTCTGTATAAACATGTTTACCCCTTTTAATTGCCTCCATGCTGGTTACGGCATGGGTATGATCGGGTGTGGCAACCATTACGGCATCAATATCCTTCTGCCGGTCAAGCATAATTCTGAAATCCTTGTATCGTTTTGCTGAGGGATAGGTATTAAATACTCTTTCCACTCTTTCAGACCAGTCAACATCACAAAGAGCAACAATATTTTCCGTTCCGGCCATATCTTCAAGAACACCGCGTCCCATACCGCCGATGCCAATCCCGGCAATGTTAAGCTTGTCACTGGGGGCAATATGCCCAAGACCTGAAACGGCGTGTGAAGGTATTATGGTTAATCCTGCCAGTCCTGCGGAAGCAGTGCGAATAAAGCTTCTGCGATCTATGATTCCTGTTTTTTGATCCATAATGGTTTAGATTTAATAGTTTCCGGTTCAGTAGCCAAGATACAAAAACAAATCATTACGGATATGCAAAAAAAGTATTTTTTAAGTCATTCCGGTGAATAGCAGCCTCCGCAAGTCACCTTTGCCCCGGGTTTAACCTTCTCAAAAGCCATGTAAACAAAATAATATTCCAAAGCCGCATCATTTTCACTGAAAATCTACATACCTGCGATCATTTTTAACCTGTTGGTCAAGAAACCTTTTAATACCATTCCAGAACGAATTATATTCTGACAGGTCATTATGACCGGCATTCTCGATTACCATGAATTCTTTTTTACCCTGCCATGCGCCAAACAGTTCAATGGAATGATGTAACGGAATGATATTGTCATCAGATGCGGCGATCGTGAGCATGGGGTTTTTTGCGTTTTCAGCATAGGGCAGCATGTCAAACCTGTATCTTAGCAGTTGTCGTACCGGGATAAAGGGAAAAATTTCCCTGGCAACTTCTTTCATGCTTCCGAAAGGAGATATAAGTACCGATGCCGACAGTTCACGATGAGCTGAAAGATATACTGCTGCTGCGCATCCCAGACTGCGTCCCATTACAGCTATGGCTTCCGGATCAACATCACTTCGTTTTGAAAATGTATCATGCAGAAAAAGTGCATCACCCAGTAATACATCTTCTCCCGGATATCCTTCACTGATCCCGTAGCCCCTGTAGTTTACCAGCAGGATCTTCCATTCAGGAAGATTGTTTCTCTCCTCCAGCATAAAGGAAACTTCCTCGGCGTTACCGCCAAAGTATATAAGCAATGGTGCGGGAGTTTCCCGGTAGCGGTTATTGTGAACCAGCCAGCCATGCAGCCGGTAATTGTCAGGTGTTTCACTGATTACCTCTTCAACCTCAGGGTAATTTTCCCTTATTTTTCGGAGTCTCTCTTCTGTAATACCCGGCCGGATAAAGATCATCCTGTCCTGGAGAAAATAGAGGATTGCTGAAATGGCAACATATATGAAAACAATCAGAAGTACAAGTCTGCGAATTATTGGAATCATGACAGCTATCTCTTTTAGTTTAACTTAAAACCCGCGTCTTTTAGGCGCGGTCATGTCCTGGCGGGGCTTTGTCCGAAAGGCATGTGCGATTAAAAAATTCGCGGTGCGTAGCAAAAACCGGGGTTTAAGCCACCTATTTCAGGGGTGGATAGTCCGATTTTAGCGGAATTTTTAGATATAAGTTTTTTTAGCACTCTTTTTAATTATTGCTATTCAGGATCGAAATGGCTGTTTCCAGGATATCATCCTTTCCCCCGGCCATTGACTCCCTGGTCATACGTGCCTGAATATGCGGGGGTATTCCGGATTCAATATTGAATCCGTCCGGACTGTAGAACCTCGAGCTGGATACCCTGAGCAACCATCCATTTGGCAGATCATGAAATGCCGGCATTCCGCCTCCGCCCCCGGTGGTATCACCAACAAAGGTTATATTAGGCAATGCGTTCATGTACTGTGTAAAATAAGTAGTAGCACTGTAGCTTTTCCGGTTTGTCAGTACGATTACATTACCGGTGAACCTGATCCCGTCATGAGGTTCAATATATATATCCTCTTTTCTGAAATCATCATGTCCCGGGCCGGTTTTTACAAAATTCCTGCCTACCAGTCTTTTCTCATCGGTAAACCGGGAGGCGAGCCTTTTTGCATTTACCGTACTTCCTCCGCCATTATTACGAACATCCAGTATCAACCCCTTTTTATTAGCCAGGGCCGAAAGCACGGTATCAAGGTTGCCATCACTTATGGAACTGGCGAAACTCCTGTAGTAAACATAGATAATATCTCCAAGATCCAGGAATTCAAGAGGTCCTATAAACCTCTGGTTCCCCTTATAATAATTTCTTTCAATTATAGGATAGCTGAAGTTCTCCGGACTGTCAAGGTACCACTCCCAGTACCGGGAGCGGTCAAAGGAACTGACAAGGTTAACATGCCCGTCCCTCAATTCATAAAGCATTTCTGCACAAATATCGAAAAGTTCCACAGGATTCATATGAATATGAATATGCCGGTTGTAGCGGTTATATGCCTCATCCCAGTCTATTCCTTTAAATTCGAAGAAAGAATAATGATCATTGGTAAATGACCAGACCTCTTCAAAAACGGTGAACGGGTCGGTACGGGCATCGGGTCTTATGAGTATTTTTTCGCACGAATGCAACAACAGGGCTGATAATAAGGTAATCAGCCCGATTGCAGCAAGCGGACTGATTTTTCCTGAACCTTTGTATGATGATATTTGCATATTGGGTCTTCTTTACTTTTCATTGTTAATTCACCTTGAAATAAAGCTCAAGCACGAGTTGGTGCAGCGCACTGTTCATATTGAGATTGTGTCTTCCGGCAATTGTATAATAATCCCAGATATAACCAATCCTGAACCAGTTCGGGTTGGAATAGCCACCAAATGACTCCCTGATGAAAACCCCGGTTGTTAAATGTGTATAATTGTGAGGTGAAAGAAACAGGCTCTCATATCCCTGTATACTTGCACCTCCGTCTGAATCCAGTTCAAAACTGACACCATATTCGGGCATCCTGACTGTATAGCCAATCAGGCCGGCTGCAATCGATAGCTCTACATTCCAATCCCGCCATAAAAAGAAACTCCCCAGGGAGACATCAGCCTGGGGTCTGAGTTCGGCCACCATATCGGCATAAAAAAACGAGTTGGCTAATCTTGCAGCCATCCGAAAATTGCCGAAAACGTTGACCTGTCCCCCGGCATAAATATCATGACGACCGGAGGATTCAAGTTTCCTGAGGTGTAAAAACCTTAACCCGGCACCCGGATTTTCAACAATTGTATTTTTATGCGCAGGCCTTGAATAATTATACTGAATTCTGGCAAAATTCCATTCTGCGATATATGAGGAAGTATGCGCCCGCCGGCCG
This sequence comes from Bacteroidales bacterium, assembly GCA_007123885.1. Taxonomy (GTDB): domain Bacteria; phylum Bacteroidota; class Bacteroidia; order Bacteroidales; family PUMT01; genus PXAP01. Next base: position 7,382 of record SLGC01000129.1, read on the forward strand.
AAGTTTATCATCCCGCCGGGACCGGTATAATGAAGATTTGACATTCTCTGGTCCAGCAACACTCCCCAGGTAAATCCCTGATCGCTCTTATAATATATGTTTCGGGCTGCAGGTAATTCAAAGTCTTGTGAATAAACGACATGCAGGGAGATTGTTGAAAAAAAAAGAATCTTTATTAGGAATGGTCCTGATTTATAGCTGCCCATATTTCACTTTCTGTAAAAAAAATTTAGTTTTATACAAAATTAGGATATAAAAGCGTATTAAATAAAAAGATTTTCTTTTACTTTTCTATATTTATAGTTTTGTTTGAATTATAGTTTATTAATAATCCAATATTATCTTATATGAAACGCAGAAACTTTATCAAGAACGCCACCGTTGGTGGTATCGCAATTACCGGGGTGACGGGTGCTTTTTCTTCTGTTGCGGGAGCTGCTGAAAACAAGGCATCCAACAGGGCAAAATTCAATCTGAAGTATGCGCCTTCCCTGAATGCATTCAGGGAACATGCCGGAGATGACCCAATAGACCAGATCAGATTTATGAATGACCAGGGTTTCAGGGCCATATTTGATAATGGTCTTATGAACAAGGAACCTGCATTACAGGAGAAGATAGCAAATGAACTTTCCCGGTTGGGAATGGATCTGGGCCCTTTTGTCCTTTATGCCGATTTTAATACGAAATCCATGGTTACCCGCGATCCTGAAATGATGGATATGCTGAGGGAAAGGATGAGAATGGGTCTGGAGGTTCATAAAAGGACAGGAGTAAAAACAGCTTTGGTCGTTCCGGGACAATATGATGAGAGATTGCACTGGGATTATCAGACTGCCAATGTTATAGATTCCATGAGAATGTGCTCTGAAATTGTTGAAAACAGTGATATGGTACTTGTCATGGAACCGCTGAACGGACTAATAAATCATCCCGGACTTTTTCTGACCACCATACCCCAGACATACATGATCTGCAAGGCAGTTGAACATTCTCATTGCCGTATTGTTAATGATATTTACCATCAGCAGATAACTGAGGGGAATCTTATTCCCAATATTGATATGGCCTGGGACTATATTGCAGCATTCCATGTAGGTGACCATCCGGGAAGGAGGGAGCCTGGAACAGGTGAGATCAATTACCGGAATATTTTTAACCACATTTATAATAAAGGGTATGACGGTGTAATATGTGCCGAACATGGAAGAAGCATTTCCGGTAAAGAAGGCGAGGCTGCAATGATCGAAGCCTACAGGGTAGCAGATTCATTCCTGGTATAACTTTTCCGGGAGGGTGATTTCCAACACGGATTTTTAAGGTTCCAGCCCGTATTATTGGGCGGTTACCCGTTTATGGCAAAGATTTCCGGCAGCCAGAGCGGAGTGATGATCAATTATCTGCAAAGATGGTCCAGCAGAATCAGCAATTGAAAACCAACAAAAATCACAATAGTATGGAAAAATCAAACTCTCCGTCTTTTAACGAAAAAGAAGTTGCTATAATCAAGTGGATGGCCCGTAATGGAATTACTTATCTTCGGGTCAGCATAGGAATAGTTTTTTTCTGGTTCGGAATTCTCAAATACTTTCCCGGATTAAGCCCTGCTACCGATATAGCTGTGCAGACAATTGAAACCCTCACTTTTGGTATAATAACCGGAGGAGTCGCGCTTTTTATTCTCGCAACAATTGAAGTCGTCATAGGTATAGGTTTCATGTTCGGCATCTATCTCCGGGTCATGATAATCCTGTTACTGTTCCAGATGATAGGAACGATAACCCCGATATTTATTTTTCCATTTGAGACTTTTACACGGATACCCTATGCACCAACTCTTGAAGGACAATATATTATAAAGAACATTATTATAATCAGTGCGGCTTTTGTGATTGGTGCAACGTTACGGGGTGGAAAGCTGGTTGCAGATCCTGAAAACATAAGGGAAAACGGAGAACCTGAAATGGAGTAGCTTTTATTGGAGGTTTCAGCTACCCGACATCTTTTTAAATTCACCAAGTGATTTTCCTTCGAAAAAATGGAAAGCCCGGTACAGTGAATTTACAGAACCAAAACCCGAGAGTTCGGCAACATCATTGTTATCGAGCTCCGGGTTTTCCTTTATAAGTTTCCGTGCATGACTGACCCTGTAGAAATTAACATGGTTGCAGAAATTCCGGCCATATTCCTGGTTGATAATCCTTGATACGTAAGTGCGATTGGTACCCAAAGCACTGCACAGATCCCATATCTTCAGATCGGAATTCGCAAATATCTTTTCTTTTTCAAAAAGATTGTCCAGCTTATCCTTTAAACCGGGATGAACGGGATTATTTTTACTGAACTTTTCTTTTTGTGCATCATTATGCCAGTTGGTCTCACCCTGAATATTTCCCAAAAAACCGGCCATAAATAACATGGTGCTGAATATCAGGGAAGGAAACAGCAGTCCCAGATTCTTTTCAAGAAACAGGCCTCTCTCAAGGATAGCAAGAGCAATGCTTGAAAAAGAGGCAATTGCGAGAAGAAAATTGAATAAAAGCACCCAGTTTAGATTCCTGGTTTCCATATTGGAATAAAAATCCATCAACCTTTTATTATGTCTTGATATCAGACGGTAGTTGAAATACAGATAGACAATTGCCTGGACAATGAAAGCAATTCTGAAGAGCTGATAGATCATCAACATATAGAAAGACACTCCTTCTTCAACTGAATGACCCGGAAGTACATGGATGAGATAATGCATAGCCTGATTTTTGTCCATAACCAGATAACCTGCGAAATGAAGAACAAATAACAGGAAGGGCAGGAAAAGATATTTGCCGTGCAAACTGATGGTAAAGGTTTTGTCAATTGTAAGCAACCGGACATAGATATGTATGAGAGGATATACAAGAAGGGATGTCAGGGTATAGATGCTGTCCATATAAAAGTATACTTCCAGTTGCCCGGTGAAATATAAAAAGTGGGAGAGGTAAAGTACAAAGGAAACGATCATGAATTTGCCCAGGAAGGATTTCGGTATGCTGCTGTTTTTTTGAAAATTTAGTACCAGTGCCCAAAAAAGGGCAGCATAAACAGGATTCATAAGCAGGAAAACCTTGAACATGAGGCCGGCACCTTTAAATTATGACCTGGTAAAAGTAAAAAATAGTTGTTTAATTTTACCTTTTGGAAAAAGAATTTTACAAATTGACATCCTGTACCAATTAATTTCCGATAGATTTGGATCGAACATATTTAACTGGTTTTTCCGCCCGCTCAACCCGGTGCTAGCTATTATTTCAATATTTCAAATCATTGTTTATTGTTTACCAGGTGTGACTTTGACCTGCGGTCGATCTCACATGTTGTAAATGAATCGTTGTTTATTTTTGATATACTGAATATGAATTACACGCTATAAGGCTGCATTACCAAAATATACAATGATCAATTTATTTCATGCTTAATGATCAATTCAAAAACCATAGTTGTCCTTTTTATATCAGGCCTTGCACTTGTTACTTTCCATGATTGCAGCAATGACGCCTGTCCATATAAGGAACCTGAAAACTATGGAACCGGAATGACAGAACCTGCATGGGCTGCCATCTTTTATCCGGCATCATTTTCGCCGGTTGACTCAATATGGACAATACCTGCAGTGATTTTAATAATTACCGGATGTGCGGCGGCCACACTGTTAATTTATTTCAGCCAGCTCAAAGCCAGGAATCAATATGCAAGGCTTGAACAAAAGCTGCTTCTTTCCCAGATGA
>SLGC01000074.1 GCA_007123885.1 Bacteroidales bacterium
CCGGAATATCAGTCAGCAAAACCCATCCCCGATCCAGGTTCCCCAGATCAATTGCCAGAAGATGCCGGGATATTCCGTCCACAGACTTTCCCCCGGCAACATATACAGTATTTCCAATAACTGAAGCACTATGAAACTTTAGGGGAATCGGCAATGACGGGATATTTTCTATAGTTACGCCGCTATGAGCTGCTGAGATAATAAACGCTCTGTCAGAAATACCTTCCTCAGTTTCTCCCCCAATGCATAACAACCCGGAACCGATGCTTACAGCAGCACCATTCCTTATGGGTTCACTCATTCTTGCCCTCTCAAAATCCAGTAATTTAATACCGTCTTCAATTCTTGACCCTAAATATATCCTGTCACTAAAAAACTGTTTATCAGCGAAGCCGCAGCTGTCTGAAAGAGTATAGCTTCCACCGGCAATGATAAGGAAATCTCCATGAATACCGGAAAAAAATCCAGACAGGCCTGTTTGGGCAGACTTTTCCTGGAAATCTATTCTTCCGATCTCCTGTTGCCCTATTATATTAACATTCTGACCTTGAAGTGTTTGAGAGAGAAGGCCACAACAGTAAAAAATACAAGCCAGTCTGGTTAAGTTCATTAAACGGTGAATTTTTTGGGATAAACAGACATTAATTTATCAACCCCAAGAGCATTTATATCTTCCGAAAGTTTTCTGAATTTCTCATCTTCGAATTTATTCAGGGGAGAACGAAATTTTCCGCAATCAAGTCCGATATAACGCATAAAAGCCTTCCCGGTGCGAATACCTCCGTATTTGAACAGAAGATAAATTACGTCGTTGGCTGATCCCTGTAGTTTCCGCGCCTCGTTAAGATCTCCCGATTTAAACTTTTCAATTAACGATAAATAAAGTGGAGCAAGATAATTATAAGTACTGCCAACTGCACCGGTGCAGCCAAGCACTAATGCAGAAAGCAGTGCCTCATCTGTTCCCCATAAAATATCATACCGGTAATTGTCATGCTTCAGACATGAAAAATAATCCATTAAATCACAATGAGTATACTTAATGCCTGTAAAATTGGGAATGTTTTCGCCGATTTCACAAATCATGTCCAGCATTGGAAAGTTAACCCCCGTTAAAGCAGGAATATGGTAATAATATACCGGCAGTTCAGATGCGACATCTGCAATCTCTTTGATAAAATCAACCAGATCGGTCAATTTTGCAGGTTTAAAATAATAGGGAGATAATACAGCAATAGCATCTGCCCCTTTCTGACAAGAATATAAGGCCAGTTCCCTGCATTCTCTTACAGAAGTTCCTCCAACGAGGTTAATGATTTTAATAGCCCCGGACTCTTCATTTGCCTCAACCCAGGAGTCTATAACTTGCCTTTTCTCCAAAAATGTAAGTGAAGGACCCTCTCCCGTTGACCCGTTGATAAATGCCCCGGATATACCATTGGTCTTTAGCATTTCATAATATAACGGGATTATTTCAGGATCCAGATCACCGTTAACATTCATTGGTGCAAACGGGGCCGCCACCAATCCGGTAATTTTTTTAATTGTCATAAATTAGTTAATTAAATGCACTGTCCTGGTCTGACATCAATTTGCAATATGTTATACATAATACAATACAAAAATAGAATAAAAATTGATATAATATACAAATGGCGGGATCCATATTCTCAACTGTCAACTCCTCATGTTTAAAGGGGATACCGCAGGTCAGGCTGATTTCATTTTTGGTGTTTTCAGATAGAGGCAACTGATATATGATTTGGAAGCAACCCTGTTATTTTTTTAACACCCATACATCTGAAACCCAGGAATGCTGGCGCCAGTTAAGGTGCGATTCTTCCGGTTCATCAAAGGTTACTTTGAGAGTCCCCCTTCCAAGCTTAATTACGAACATCCTTCGACAAAAAATCATTTAAATCCCGCCCGTTCAACAACCATCCAAGGTTAAAAACCGCAACTTTGACTCCAGAATACATATGGTCAGGCCCGCCTTCAAAAAGGAGATATATCCTGCCTTCACTTAAAGAATCTGATCTGCCAATTCCAAGATTCGAATAGGCACTCGGACCGTCAAATACCAGACGTTTGAGAGGCCATGTTTTTCCGCCATCAAAACTTGCCCATACAGTAATCCTTTCCCTGTCTGTTTCAATTGTATCGCCGGTTATTTCAGGCATTTCACCTCTGTCAGAGTCAAGATTACTGTATACCAATATATCGTATCCATCAATGGGCAATCGTATCAGTCCACCCATACAACCGTATGAACTGCCTCGCGGTCCGTCGGGAAGGTAATCACATCGGTATGCATCGAGCCAGGTATCACCCCCGTCATGGCTCCAGGCAATAAAACGGTTTCCTTTGCTCATATGCTCCCGTGAATTGTATAATATTCTGCCATCGGAGATTTCTGCCAAAGCAGCTTCCCCGGTGCCCAACACCGGAAAAGGTTTACTGATTAGCCAGGTTTTACCTCCATCATCACTATAAATTGCAGTGCTGTAATGATATGCTCTCCATACAGCATCATTTGAATTTGCCGGACCCAGTATCCTGGCGGGCATTATCAGCCTGCCTTTATTCTCACCATGCATCAGTGTAATACCGGATTGCATTGCCCATAAAATCAATGGGACATTATCAGGCAGGCCGAACCCGAAACCGTCAGGGAGTATTTCTATATCCTCACGTTTAAATGTTTGACCATTATCAGAACTTTTCCACATGTACCCGTTTGGACTTACAACAAGAATTTCTCCTGTCAACTCATTTAAAACAACATTTGTGCCTGAGGCATCATGCCCTATATCCCTGGGTCCAGCCCAGGTTGTGCCACCATCATCGCTTGATCGTAAATGTTTACCATCGAAAGCCAGCACAGTTCCATCATGGGCGGTGATAATGCTTCTTCCCCCTCGTCCGTCAAAGA
>SLGC01000255.1 GCA_007123885.1 Bacteroidales bacterium
AGCACCGGCAGCAGCTATTTTACTGAATTTGCGTCTGTCCATAATCACCCTGATTTAGTTAATAAAAAAGCATAAGTTAATTATTATTTTTTAAATCCCGTAATGGAAGATATTATTCCGGCAGTGCCCTGCTTTATTCTAAGCTTAATGGCATAAATGCAGGTCGGTTTTAAAAATGCCCATATGTCAGGGCACACAGAAAGACAATAATGTAATATCAGCATGCATGGCACCCTCCAATAAAAAATGGGAGCTCATTGAGGGCCCCCATTTTTATCAGGAGTATTTGGAAGTAAAAAGGTTCTTTATCAGGAAGATCTATTTTTACGCATATGCAAATACTTCAGAAATTACATCCTTATGTGTATCCCAGTAATTATCCATCACCCAGCGATGTAATTCTGTCATTTCCTCGGGCTTAAGCCAGCCTATTGATTTCTTTAGTTCTTTTCTAAACAACGGTTTAATTGCGCTTATATTCGCCAGAATAAATTTTTGATGTGCAAGCATAGTCTGATTTTTAAGATTACTAATAATTTCAATTTCCATTGTCATTTCACACTTCTGCCCGGTTTTGGGGGCTCCTTTCCCTCATAATAATCCCTTGTGAATTAACGGTGGATCATGTAATTAAAATGGGGGTATGCGATTATAGCCAAACATTATGCCATCTGTTGATCGCCCGGTAGCCGCCGAATCCGGAAATCGCCGCAACAATTCACTGAATACCCGGGAATCTGCTGTATTGGATTTTTTTTTATTCAGACAAATAACATCAAAAATCCGTTGGGAAACTGGGGTATTATCTTATCACTTTTGTGTAAAAGAGCAACAACCTGAATCCCCAACTTTTGAATTTCTAACATGCTCCCCGTCCGACGGCCATGGCCCAAAAAGGTCCTCAAGCTGTTTCATGAGTCCTAAGTGCTTGCTCAGTCAGAACCAGTGGTCGACTTTCATTACATAAAATGGATTATTCAGGTATTTTTTGTAACTTTAATTTAGGATCAGTCACATACGATATCTGAAGGTAATCACTCAGGAACCGTATGAATGGAACTTTAAATTCCCTGTTTCATCCGGATCCTGTAAAATCTACACAAATGAAGAAAATAACCCTTATATCCCTGCTTTTTGTTCTTTCCATAAATGTCCATTCCCAGCTTCGGCTTGATCTGGAAACCGGACTGCCTTTTCAGGGTTATAATGAGGTAAGGATACCGAATCAGGAAGGGACGTTATTTGATTTTAACAGGAATTTTGAACTCCAGGGACCGGTAGTTCCCATCCGGCTGTCTCTGGGCTTTACCTTTGGTGAGAGAAACCATATTTCAGGACTGTTCGCCCCGCTGACACTGAATTATGAAGGTGCAGCCCCTTTTGACATTCAGTTTGAGAATACACTGTTTCCACAGGCAGAATTCATCGAAGGATTATACAGGTTCAATAGTTACAGGCTGACTTACAGAAGGGATTTGCTGCTCTCCGACAGGTGGACCATAGGGTTGGGTCTGACCGCAAAAATAAGGGATGCCCGGGTGAGGCTGGTTTCTGATCAGTTGATTGATCAAAAGGATGATCTTGGTTTCGTTCCCCTGTTGAATATTCTATTATCCTACAAAACAGAACGGTGGACGGCTTTTTTAACTGGCGATGGACTTGCTGCAGCCCAGGGCAGGGCATTTGATTTTTTTCTTGGTGCCGGGATTCCTGTTACAAACCGGCTTTCAGTGAAAACCGGTTACAGGGTACTCGAGGGAGGAGCGGATGTGGAGGAGGTGTATAATTTTACCCTGGTGCATTTTGCCGTGGTGGGATTGATATGGAACTGAAAATGCCCGCAAAGATCCGCTGATGAGGTAAAAAGAATCCGCTCTTGAATATTAACCAAATATAATATTAATGAATTTTACCATTACTTACGATGGCTGGAAGCCTGAGAAACAAAAGCTGAGGGAGGCACTCTGCACACTGGGAAACGGGTATTTTGCCACGCGGGGGGCCGCCGAGGAAAATCCGAATAACGAATTTAATTACCCGGGTACATATCTTGCCGGTGGATACAATCGCGCCAAAACAAAAATAGCTGGAAAAACTATTGAAAATGAAGATTTTGTCAATTTCCCAAACTGGCTTTGCCTGAAGTTCCGGTGTCAGGATGGAGACTGGCTGAGCCTGGATAGATTCAAAGTGCATAATTACAGGCAGACTCTTGATATGTTAAAGGGAACTCTTACCCGGGAATTCCTGGTGGAGGATAAAAAAGGAAAGCGCACCTCAATTAAAAGCCGGCGAATAGTAAGTATGAGAGATATGCACCTGGCTGCAATTCAGTGGGAACTGACCCCGGAGAACTGGAGCGGGATGATTGAGATATGTTCCGCACTTGATGGTACCGTGATCAATGATGGCGTAGAGCGCTACAAAGATCTGGAAAGCCTGCACCTGGACCATCTCTTCACCCACAGGATAAATGAAGAGAGTATACTTTTGATGGTAGAAACCCGGCAGTCAAAAATTGCGGTTGCACAGGGAGCCCGCACCAGGATCTACAAAGGAAAAGAAAAATTGACCCCTGAAATTGAAACTGGCCAGAAAGAAAAATATATAGAACAGTGCATGACGTTCGAAGTTGATGAGGGATCGACTTATACAATAGAAAAAATCGTGTCGGTCCATTCATCAAAAGACCGTGCTTCTGCGGAAGCCTCCCTGGAAGCATGCAAGAATATTTCAAGGGCCGGACGATTTGATCATATACTGCAGCGTCATGAGCACGCCTGGGAGAGGTTATGGCACCGGGCCGACCTTATAGCAATGGACAATTCAAAAAACCAGCAGCTGTTGCGCCTTCATACATTCCATATCCTGCAGACGGTATCACTGAACTCCATCGGCATGGACGTGGGTGTGCCTTCAAGG
>SLGC01000185.1 GCA_007123885.1 Bacteroidales bacterium
AAGCTGAAGGAGTCTTCAGGCAGGTCAGGGGATTAAGACCGGATGATGAATCTGATTTCAGGATAACCAAAAGTGATAATCTGGCCAATATGATAATTGAAAATCTCCGGTATGTTACCGTAGCCGCCACACTTATCGGTATTATCACTCTGTTTGGGGCAGCAGTAGGTCTTATGAACATAATGCTGGTTTCGGTTACCGAACGCACCAGGGAGATAGGCATAAGAAAGGCAATGGGGGCCAAAAGTTCATACATCAAGCACCAGTTTTTATTCGAAGCGGTCATAATCGGCCAGCTTGGTGGTGTGATAGGTATAATTCTCGGAATGCTGATCGGAAACCTTGTTTCTCTTGTTACCGGTTCTCCCTTTGTAGTTCCCTGGTTGTGGATAACGGGTGGTGTAGCATTATGTTTTTTTGTTGGACTCTCTTCAGGTTATTTCCCTGCAGTCAAGGCATCACGTCTTGATCCTATTGTTGCATTACGTTACGAATAATGCATAAAATATATATATGAAAATGGAAGTACTCAGAATTGAAAAAGAGAAAAAAACTCCTTTTATTGAACTGGATCCTTCAAGAGGAACTCTGACGATAGAAGGTCGGTCAATTCCTGAAAATCCTGAATCTTTTTATGATGTTGTTTACTCCGCTATGGTTGAATATTATAGATACCCCCGTAATTTGACCATATTCAATTTTCAGTTTGAATATATTAATTCCGGTTCATCCAAATTTATACTGAAGCTTTTTCGTCTTATACGAAAACATTATGACAGCGGAAATGACTGTTTGATCAGATGGTTTTATGAAGAAGATGATGAGAATATCCTGGACCTGGGTGAACATTATAAAAATACCTTTAAGCTGCCATTTAACTTCATTGAAATTTACAGCTGATTTAATACCCGCCCATGATGGTAAATTCAACCCGTATACTGCTCTATAAAATAAAAAGGCTGTCCCGGATTGAGACAGCCTGATTTTTTCGGGGATTATGAAATAAAAGTTTTATTTCACTGAATCGATATACAATGCAAGGTCTACAAGTTTGCTGGCATAACCAAGTTCATTATCATACCAGGAAACTACCTTTACAAAATTATCATTGAGGGCAATTCCTGCACCGGCATCGAATATGGATGTCCTGGTGTCGCCGTTAAAGTCGCTCGAAACCACAGCCTCCTCCGTATACCCGAGAATTCCCTTTAAGGCCCCTTCAGATGCCTGTTTCATTGCATTTTTGATATCTTCATATGAGGCGGATTTTTCCAGGCGGCAGGTGAGATCGACCACTGACACGTTTGCAGTCGGAATACGGAATGCCATGCCTGTGAGTTTACCCTGAAGGGCGGGGATAACTTTTCCAACAGCTTTTGCAGCACCGGTTGATGAGGGAATGATGTTTTGTGAAGCACCGCGGCCGCCTCTCCAGTCTTTGGCAGAAACGCTGTCAACGGTTTGCTGGGTTGCAGTAACTGCATGTACGGTAGTCATAAGGCCCTCAACAATTCCAAAATTGTCATTCAGCACCTTGGCAAGAGGAGCCAGGCAGTTAGTGGTACAGGAAGCCATTGATACGATATTCTGATCATTCGAATAGCTGGTGTGATTCACGCCAAGCACATACATAGGAGTGTCATCCTTGGAGGGAGCTGAGTAGATTACTTTTCTTGCTCCTGCATCTATATGAGGCTGAGCTTTTTCCTTTGTCAAAAATATCCCTGTACATTCAAGAATATATTCTGCACCAACCTCATCCCATTTAAGATTTGCAGGGTCTTTTTCAGAAGTAACCCTTATCTCGCTTCCATTAACCACCAGCTTGTCTCCTTTAACCTCAACAGTACCGTTGAACCTGCCATGTGTAGAATCATATTTTAGCATATAAGCCATATAATCCACACCTATAAGATCATTAACACCAACAACTTCAGCATCATCCCTGTTTACGGCCGAGCGGAAAGCCAGCCGGCCTATTCTTCCGAATCCATTGATTCCAATTTTAATTTTTCCCATAATATTTAATTAATTTAAGTTGAAAAACTGATCAGCAGGAAAACGGACTGACTTACGATCGTTACTTTATTTCAAAATCAGTTCCCCCGGCTGAAATATTTTGATCTATTGTTAAAATTTTCACGCCTGGTTTTTGTCGCACACAAAAGTATATAAAAACAGTCAATACTCAAAAAAAACTTCAAACAGGAAAAAGCTGCACGGCAAACGCATGAAAGACTTATCCCCGAATGGTGAGAATATACGGGTTAAGAGGGCACAAAGATCAGTACAGGAAGAGCCATTGAATATTTTTATTAAGGTATTTATGGCGTTTCATAAAATACGATTATGTTTACATAGCTGACGGAACCTCTGTGTATGGTTAAAATGCCGGTAGCAGGTTAACTTATTTAACCTAATCTTATGAACCGATGAAAAAAATCATTGTAATATCCGTAATGGTATTGAATTGTGCCAGTTATTCCTCTTTCTCGCAGGAGATTCATAAATCAGTCTTTCAAAACCATATGGGCTCAAATAAATGGCTTTTCTTCAGGGATCATCAGTATGCCCTGTACAATGTTATATATGATGAGGCAGTTGAATTATTGGAGAACCGGGAGAAGCAGGTCTCGGCTTTTAAGACTGAAGCGGACTGGTTATCCCATCAGGAGAGATCCAGGGAAACACTATGTCCACACTGCCCAAAGTTTGAAAGAGGTCCTCTGAATACACGGGTTACAGGAACTCTGGAAAGGGAAGTTTTCACGGTGGAAAAACTGATTTTTGAATCCCATCCCGGCTTTTATGTAACCGCCGCCCTTTTTCTTCCCAAGGAGAGGGAATTACCTGCTCCTGCAATTCTTTACCTTTCCGGTCATTCAAACGAGGCCTTCAGGTCAAACGGATACCAGCATT
>SLGC01000337.1 GCA_007123885.1 Bacteroidales bacterium
AACGGTTCACCTATAATCTTCTTCTTTCTTCTTCCGCTCCTGTCTGCCTGTTCCTTGATGACCTGATTTTATCGCTGCCGAATGTGTTGGACCAGGTGAGCATAAACACCCTTTCTGCGAATATGAAAGACCAGTCCACGATGAGGTTATTCGCTGGTTGATCTATGACCCCATACCAGTTATTTGACATCAGGAGGTTTGAAGCATTGAAGCGCAGCCTGCCCCATCTCTCGCCAAGCTCTTTTTGCAGTCCCATGTTGACTGCGCCTGTTGCCTTCCATTTCATGATTCCCATATATCCCGGCGAGTTGTAATTCCCGGAAAGTTCGAGATTGTAACCGCCGGGAAGCCTGAATGTGTGCATGCTGTTAAATCCGTAGAGAAAACTTCTGAATGTTAAATCGTTTCCTTCGAGATTGAAATTTGTTTCGGCATTATTGATATAAAGATTGTTTGTCATTTCCCACCATCTCAAGGGGTTCAAAGGTATATAAATGCTTGCGCCGGCTACCTTTACATTTATCATGTTTTCGGGGTAGGTTATCTGGCGGTTTGTCCTGGGATCCACTCTCGGGACCATGCGAACGGCATCGTTTTCCACATTGTATGAAATCATCAGACGGTATGAATTAAATGCATAATCCAGATTGAAGGCATTCGTAAAGGAAGGCTGCAGGGCAGAATTTCCGCCCAGCATGGTGGTGGGATCGGTGAAAATCAGGAAAGGGGCAAGCTGCCCGATCTGAGGTCGTGAGATGCGCCTTGCGTAAGAAATATTGACATTACTTTTTTCCGATATTTGCCTTGTAAGGTAAAGGCTTGGGAACCATGAACCATAATGCCTGTCGACGATATCGGGGCGATTCACGGCACTGAGATTGGTATTGGTATACTCATACCTGAGGCCTCCTGAGATGTTTGTTTTTTCGTCTATTCTGGCCGTAACGGAGAGATAAGACCCGGTCAGATCTTCATCGAGCGTGGATATAGAAGAATAATCATCCATTAACATGCGGCTTCCGCCGGAAGGCAGGCTATCTACCGCAACATCATTGGTGAATCCCATCCGGGTATATTTAATACCCGTTTCAATCTGTAAATGTTCCGTGACATTTATTTTATAATCCAGTTTTAATACTCCGATATCTATAAAAGTTTCTCTTTCAAGCTCCAAACCATACTGCGGAATAAAATGATTGTCAGCCGCCATCCTGCCTATTTCATAATTGCTGGGATTGTTAATATTAAACCTTATGAAATCTGCATCAAAGTTGACAGAATTGCCCGAGGTGAAATTATGATTCAGGTTAATATTCCCGGAATAGGACCGGTGATGATTGGTTTCGTGATTGGGCATCCCAAAGGTGGATTCCAGGGACCCGTTACGTTTGTAACTTGCGTCACTGAATGCTTCCATATACCAGTCCCGGTCGTAAAACGTACCAAGCACTCCTATTACCGTGTTTTCTGTAACCTGGAAATCTGCGCCCATTCTGGCATTTTGAAGGGTAGTGGGGGTATGTGGCCTGTTGCTGTATGTTTCCGCTTCAAGAAAATCGCTTCCCTGGTACACACCCCTGTAATTAGTGAATGCCTGCGGGTTCAGGGTGTAATTATGATTAAGACTTCCGAACAAATTAACAAGACCTTTACGATAATTGAGGTTTAGCCCTCCTCCATATTTATCGCCCTTCCCCCTTCCTGCATTCAGGGAATAGCTGCCGTTAAAGCCGTCATCGGCAAATTTCTTTAAAACAATATTAATAATCCCCGCACTTCCTTCCGCATCGAAGTTTGCCGGGGGAGTATGAATTAACTCTATTTTTTCGATGTTTGCCAGATTCATGCCCGCAAGCATCTGGATAATGGCATCGGAAGACATCCGGGATATTTTGCCGTTGATCATTACCACCACTCCCTCCTTTCCAATAAGGGAAATAGTGTTGGTCATCCTGTTTATAAGAACTCCCGGGGCTTGTTGCAGTAATTCCAGGGCATTTTCCCCGGCATTTGTCATGTGGGCGGTATTGAGGACCAGCCGGTCGCTATATCTTTCAACTACGGGCCTTCTTCCGGCAACCGTCACTTCTTCAAGTTCATTATAACCGGTTGAGAGGACGATATCTTCCAACTCAATTAATTCGTTTGCATCAACTGACAGGGGAGGTGAAACCCATGTGTCAAGTCCAATGCTCCTTACCATCACGAAATAATTCCCGGGATAAATGTCGTCCAATACAAAGTACCCTTCCGGGGAGCTTACAGTCCCCTTTATTAAAGCCGAATCGCTGTCGAGCAGTATAACCGTTGAGAAGATGGCCGGTTCATGCCCGGAATCAAGCACAAATCCGCTGATCTGCGACAGGCCCTCCTTCCTCTTATCATCGAAATTCCGGAGAATTTCAGATCCACCGGCAGGTATGGGATTGTTTTTTGTCCATACCTGGAACAGTGCTGCAAAAAAAAGAGCAGAAAATAAAAAAAATCTTTTCATCGCATTAAGTATTAAATGATAATATGAATGTTAACTTACCGGATCCACGGGTTATAAGCTTATTCCAGTGGTAACATAAACCCGGTTTTTTCTTGAAAGTCCGGTTTCTTTTCTGTGATGGCTAATCTCTGCAATCCAGCATCCGAACAAAAATCAGAGAAAATGGAATTATATTAATTTAAACCAGATAAAATGTGACTTCAAAACAAAATTAATTTGTCTCGGGTACAGATTGATAGGAATATTTTACCAAATAGTGGGAAAAACCTGACAGATGAGTCAATGTGCAGATTTACAGTCTAATATGCAGTGTGATATATGTATCACAATAGGGTAATTTTATGTCAGCCTGTCATTTATCATGCTGGCGCTGCTGATTGTACGCCAAGGTGATGATGGCCA
>SLGC01000299.1 GCA_007123885.1 Bacteroidales bacterium
AATTAACTCTTCTATAATTTCTCTATTTAACCAATAAGCACTATTACTCAAAAGAGCATGTAGATTATTCTGACTCCAGGCTGAAAAAAAAATTAAAGTTATAACATCATAATTGCCATATTTATACTCCTTGAAACCCTTTGGGATAAAAGTGCTGGAATTTTGAAGCTTGCTCAGAATTCTGTTAGTGTATGGAACCGGGCGTAAAAAATATAGGGAGGCAGTTGGAAATTGATCTTGTATGTGGTCGGCCAATATGAAAACATAATTATTATCATTCCTAATACCGGGAATTGGGAGAATCTGTGATATGTGCAAAATATTCATCTTTTTTTGTCAGCCGAAGGATGATGGGGACTCATAAGTAAATATTTGAATTAAATCATTGGCCTTATGTATCTTACCATGACCTGTTTTCATTTTATATTGGGAAGATATTGAAAATATCGTCATGGACGATTCATCTTTTTTTGTCAGCCGAAGGTTAATGTGGGCTTCATTAAAAATTGATTATCGAGTGATTAATTTCCTTTTGCAAAAGGATAACAAAAATATCGAATGCTTGTACAATAGGGCTTTATATGCAAAAATGGATCTTGAGTATTTACTGTAGAATTTAATATCCTTTTTGATATTGTAAAGTGATCTTATAGATCTATATGAATCAAATAGTTCTTTGACCCCACCCTTTTTTGAATGCAATCCCGTATTAGATTTGTCATTCCAGATTTTCTGTTTTGGATTAAGAATGATTTTATAACCAGCATTCGATGCTCTAAGACCAAAATCAGTATCACCATAATACTGAGGGAAAGTGAATTCATCAAAGTATCCAATATTATGAAAAACATCTTTCCTGATCAGTGTACCCATTCCTCCAAAGCAATTAATTATTATATTTTCTGTGTCAAGTTGGGCCTCTTTAACCCTGTAGTTATGGTGTTTTAGTGAACCTGTCCTGTTATTAAAATAGCTCCCGGTTGAGATGATGGTATCCGGCTTGCTCTTATCATAAATGACAGAGCATATAATTGGAGGACTCTCGGCCTTATTTATTATTTTTTGGACCTGTCCAAAGTAATCCGGTGCCGGAATGATATCATTGTTCCATAATAACACATAATCTACTTTTAATTTATCAATTGCATATCTAACGCCAACATTTATTCCTCCACTCCACCATAAATTACCATCTCCATTGAGTAAATGAATAAAAGGATAGTTCTTGCTGATCCATTCACCTGTACCATCTGTAGATCCATCATCTACAACAACTATCGGGACTTTGTTATAATCACTGTCCGATTCATTCAGTACAGATAGTATAGTAGGTATACAATTCTTTGTATATTCTATGGCATTATGAACGGGAATAATTATAGAATATGTTTTCATTAACTAACAATTCTTTGGTAAATCCACCAGTGATATTTGTTTAACTAAATCCGCAAGGTGGGAATGAGTCTAATAGCTCCAGTATTTGAATCTAAAATTATAAATTGTAAACAAATAATAATGCATTATGTTGACGTGAGTTCGACATAATTTTTAAGCTGCAGTTAATGCACGATCAATTTTCATAATCTATACAGGCTATATCCATAACGTATATTGTCCCACTTTCTGGTTGATCATACATTCAATATCTGAAGTGCACACAGTAACTGCTCGAAGAAATGCGGGAAAGTGAAGATGCTTTGGTAACTATGGGGCTACTGAAAATTTTCAGAACAATTATAGCCTATTTCTGTTTATACTCCATAAAGCAGAGCATGCAGAAACCGATTCAAAAAATCTGTATGAAAATCAGGGAGGATATGGATTACATTCTTGCAAAACTTATAAAGGAGGAAAAAGAAAAATTCAAAGATTCAAAAGTACTTATCATCCGTTGTGAAGAGTTTCCTGGATACTTTTTTATGCACTTTTTCGATACCCACGAAGAAGAATTTTGTGCACGGGCTTTTCTCAAGCAGCGAGATTTATGGCGACCTATTCCCGGAGTTTATTCCCAGGTTTTTTGGACTGATAGACAATCGGAACAGACTTTATACAGGTTGATATCTAGTTTAACAATTGATTGTCAGGGGAATGAATATCAGCACAGGCTTAAATAAAGCTCTCAACAGTCCAACGATAATGACTTGGACCAGCCATGTGACGATATTTGCACATGGGCTTCTGGTTACCCCGCTTATCATTATTGTATTTGACCAGGATCAGATCGCAGTATGGTATTTGCTGCAGACACTGGTAGGCCTTGGTTTGCTTGCAGATGCCGGTTTTGGATATACACTATCGAGGGCGGTGGCATTTTTTGTTGCCGGGGTTGAAAAACTCCCCTCAAACCAGGATGAGTATAAGCAGAAGCTTGAGAACAAGGGAACCATAAATCTTGATAAACTGGCATCCCTTTTTTCAACATCATACAGGATATATTTAATTATCAGTGTTATCTTCATCCTGGTATTTGCTCCCATTGGTATGGCAGTGGTATGGAATGTGATAAGTCTGGCCGGCCATGATCCCTTACTCTGGGCCGCCTATGGGTTTACTGTTGCTAGTACATTTGTGGACTTGCAGACAATCAAGTGGTCTTCATATATGTCAGGTACAAAGCGTGTTGCCGAATTAAAAAGGTTTGTCACCATTATCGGTTTCGCCCGTATCATAGGCTTTTCTGTTTTGTTGCTTAGTAAAGCAGGCGTAGTTGGTTTAAGCTCATATCTTTTTACTGAAACTCTTTTTAGGAATTTATACCTGCGCAACAAGGTGGTTAGCTGGTTTAAAATGAATAATGTGAAGATCCGGAGCCGGCTTTATTTTGACAAAGAGATTTTTAATAGTTTATGGAGTGCTACATGGCGGCTTGGTCTAACTACCTGGGGTAATTATTTTACTGTTTACGGGACCTCCATTATTATTTCACAGGCTCATAATACAGCATTGATTGCCAGTTTTCTATTTACCCAGAAGATACTGACATTTGTACGGAGGCTTTCAGAGGCCCCATTTTCAGCGAATGTGCCCGGTATTTATATGCTCATCGCGAAAAAGAAGATTCAAAATGTGAAAGCAGAAATTTCCAAGCAGCTATTCCTGTTTCTTACTCTTATGATAGGGGGAATTTTTTTTATTGGGATATTCGGTAATTATATTCTTGGTATTCTGGATGTAGATATTAGGTTTGTAAGTGGAATAATTTTTTCTGTTTTTGCACTGGCAATTTTTCTTGATTCACACGCTACAATTCAGGGAACCGTTTATATTTCGACAAATCATGTCCCGTTTCTTATTCCCAGCCTGGTATCAGGAGCATTAATGATAGGGATTGGCTTCCTGGTGCTGCCATATTACGGACTTTTTGGTCTGGTTATGACGAAGTTTCTTGTTGGACTTGGTGTAAATAACTGGTATTCTACATATCTCAGCTTGAAATTACTGGACTGGAGGCTGACTGATTATCTTAAAGATGTCACAATTAATGGATTTGATTACTGGAAGGGCAGGCTGATTAACGGCATTAGGCCAATGTTAAGGAGTACTGAAATTCAATAAGGTTCGATATTTTATTTTATTTCTTATGGAAGGTGTAAGTATAATTATTTGTTGTTATAACAGTGAAAAGAGGATCTCAATAGTATTAGAACATTTAATGAGCCAGCAGGTTGACCCGTCAATTAACTGGGAGGTAATAGTTGTTGATAATGCTTCAACTGATAATACAGCTGAGGTAGCCAGGCGGTCCTGGACCAGAAATGAAGTGTCATTAAAGATTTTTCATGAATCAAATCCGGGATTGAGCAATGCCAGGAGCAGGGGGTTAAAAGAAACTTCATATTCAGTTGTGTCATTTATTGATGATGATAACTGGGTTGAGAACCAATGGGTGCAAAAAGTACATGACTGGTTTGCAGAAGATGATAAAATCGGGCTTCTTGGGGGCAGGGGGGAAGCAGTTTTTGAAGGAGAAAGACCTGAATGGTTTACAATAAAGCAAAGGAGTTATGCTGTCGGACCCCAGGCCAAACAAACGGGACAAGTCAACGGGGCCCTTTATGGCGCCGGTTTGACAATTAGGAAAATTGTATGGGAGCACCTTAAATCCAGTGGGTTTAAATTCATTCTTTCTGGTCGGAAAGGTAAGTCACTGACATCGGGAGAAGATAGTGAGCTATGTAGTGCGGTAAAGCTTTTAGGGTACCAATTATTTTATGATGAAGATTTGCATTTTTATCATTTCATGCCCAAAGAAAGATTAAACTGGCCTTATCTTATTAAATTATCCAAGGCTTTTGGGAGGTCGGATCCAATAATTAACATTTACAGGTCTGTACTTAACGGTTATAGAGGATATCATAAATTTATCAGGGAGAATATACTCGGAATTGTTTTATATGCAATTTTTCAAGTAATAAGAAGTAGTCCTGGGTATTTAAGAGTACTGCTTTTTTATAATGAGGGGAGACGGGAAGAGGCATTGTTTTATCGAAATGTACACCGCATGATTGAAAGTATCAGGCTAATCGGAAGTTTATCGAGATATGTTTCGACAATTAAACAATGGTCAACGGGAGCCAGAATTCCCTTAGAAACAAAATTGTTGGTTGAGAAATAATTAAATACACTCATGACATGGGCAGAAGGCTTATAATCTTTTTTATTATTCTTAGCTCAGTGGGGTTTTTCAATATTGTGTTGCTACCTGTACGACTAGGATTTCTTGTGCAGTTTGCAATTACCGGGGGGATGCTGCTCTTTATAGTAATACAGGAGATTTATGGGAAAACTGAAAGGCTGGAACACAATTTTAAAATTCCTGTTTTTCTAATTTTTACAGGAATATTTTTAAGTATGATTGCGGCAAATGCATATCATGGGCAAAATTTTGGTTTGACAATTTGGGCCCAGAGAGCAATGTATTTTTATCTCTTTTATTTCTTTCTTCACTATTTAAAGCCTGATAAGGAAGAGTTGGAAAAAATAGTTCTGACAATTGGGATATTGTATACTATTTTTTATCTGTTGCAATGGGCAATATACCCAACTATGATTTTTGATGTGAGGCAAGTTGATGCTCGCGGAACAATCAGAATTTTCTTGCCAGGAGCATCCTTCTTAACATTTGCACTTTATTTATGTCTTCACAGGTTTTATAGGAACAATGAAATAAAGTATATATTTTTGGTGGTCGCCTTTTTATCCATTTTAGTTTTAATGGCCACACGAAATTTTCTTGCATCTGTAATCCTGGTAATTCTTTATAGTTTAATCTTTGGCAAGACCATAAGATCAAGGTATATTATTTACTTTTTGATACTATTATCGGTGATACCAATATTTATAATCTTCCAGGATATATTCATTGAGATGGTTGAACTTTCAGAAAGACAGAGTGAGAATTTTGAAACTGACATAAGAGTCAGGGCTGCAAAATTTTTTCTCACAGACTTCTTTCCAAACAAGCTTACCTATATTATGGGGAATGGCCAGGATCATGGTCAGTCAATATATGGGATGAGAATTTTAACATATAAGATCGCACATGGATATTATCAGTCAGATATTGGAATCATAGGCGATTTTTTTTTTTTTTTTCTGTTTTACATAGTTGGTTATTTTTTGCTATTTGTCAAAGTTTTCTCAATTAAATTAAAACCAGAATATGGTTATGTGAAATACTTCTTTTTGTTGAATATATTATCGATGCCTTTTGGTAGTGCAAGTAGTTCAGGGATTGTCGCCTTATGCATTCTAATGTATATTCTTGATATTAATTTGTTTGAGATTTCTGAAGAAGAAAAGCAAACCCAATTGACCGGCTAATTTGCGATTTAGCAACACTTATATCCGTGGTTAATTTCGAAATTTGGATTGTGAATCATGATTTAGGAAGGATTAAACCAAAATATTACACTTCAGGTTTTCTATAATAAAAACATAAAAACTAAAAACAATAAAAACTGAAAAACGGATACTCTATCTATGAATGATTTGCTATACAGACTAAATAGGAGAGCCACAGCCTATTTATTAAGAAATGAACAAATTATATCTCCACAAAGAAAAATAGTTACATTTACATTCGATGATGCTCCTTCAAGTGCCTTTAAAAATGGCGGAGATATTTTAATTAATCACGGAATAGCTGGAACATTTTATCTTTCACTTTCATTTCTAAAGGGTCAGACTAACAGCAATTCATATTTCAATATTAATGATTTGAGAACTTGTATTTCACAGGGTCATGAATTGGGTTGCCATACATATAACCATTTATATTTTAAAGATGCTAATAATTACAACCAGATACTCGGTGATATTAGAAAAAATCAAATTTCCCTTGAGGAATCTGGCCTGGGAGTTAAATTTGAGAATTTTGCCTATCCTTTTGGAGCTCAGACTTACAATGCAAAAAAAGTGGTTTCAGGGTTTTATAATACCTGTCGAGGCATATATTATGGAGAAAACTTAAAAAAAGGGATAAATGTGGGTAAAACTGATTTGAATAGCCTTTTGGCGATTAATCTGTATGAAGAGTCTAACCAGCTGTCAAATATATATTTATTGTTAGAAGATTTCAGAAAATATGGAGGGTGGCTTATTTTTTATACCCACGATGTCCAGGAGAAATACTCTCAGTATGGGTGTTCTCCAGCCTTTTTTGAATCGGTACTTATAAAGTGTATTGACTTAGGGCTGGAGGTTATGAATATAAAGTCAGCTCTTGCAGAACTCAAGAAAGACTGGTCTCAATAAAAGCAAATAGTTCTGGAAGTTTATGGTTTGAAGAGCTGCTACTGGATTAAGGTCAATAAATAACTTATAATTTAGAAGGGAACAAGTGTCTTTTTAATTGATATATAATAACTTCTAAAGGGGAAAAGAGCTTTGCATATGGAAATTGATCGGCATCCTGATCTCCGGTAGTGAGGATTATTGATGAGTTTCGATTTAAATCTGGAAAAATATTTCCTGATCCACTGATGATCAAAGCTTTTTCCCCTATTTTCAGGTAACCGCATCTTTTGAGAGGTATCTCTGCTTTGTTATCTCCACAGGCAAATTGTATTTGCCTGACATTTTCCTTTATTACATGTTTTTCCATAGTGTAAAGAAGACATTCAGAAATATTGTTGTAACCGGGTATTGTAATTAATTCTAATATTATAGCAACATTAGGATTAGTTTCAGTACCAACTCTATAAATAAGCAATCCATTTAGATTATCCTGGTCATCATATGTTTTAAAACAAAAATGTTTTCCCCAGGGCTCTTCCTTATACCTCCAGTTCAAGTATTCAGCAGTACGTTCAACACCAAAGGCATAATCTTTTCTAACTTTTTTCCATAATATGGTTTCATCACTCCCAAACTCCGGCGGGTTTTGGTAAATTATTTTATAGGCTGCATTTAATTTATTTATGCGTGAATTTTGTATAATGGCAAGTGCTCCATAAAGAATCACAGTCGGGAAATACATTAAAATTTTTACCAAACCCGAATTGTATCTGCTCAATATGGCCGAATTGGAGAAGCCCAGATATCTTATATATAAATATGCAGGTGGACCAGGATTAAATCCTAGTTTTTTTTTAACTTTCCTGATAACAGGACTCATTGAGAAACTGGCCCCAATTTGTGATTTTTTTTTATTCAGGCTCTGCAATGCTTTTGCAACTCCGCGGCCTCTATATTGAGGCAGAACAATCGAATCAATTCCCCAGCTCAATTGAACAGTCTTGTTATGTATTTTGCATGGTACGATATAGGCTGCCGCATGCCCAACAATCTTTTCATTTTCTTCTGCTATATATATTTGAAGGTCATCCGGATCTTGCCAGGGGTTTCTTAAAAATAACCATTCCCACCTTTCAGGATATTTATAACGTGCCATTTCTCCATAAGCTTCTTTGAAAAAAAGTTCAAGCTTTTTAGCGTCTATAGTTTTTGCCTGTCTTACTCTTACCACATTCATCGGATTAATAAATTTAAAAATACATTGAAAAAGAATAAGAAATTTACTGAGGAGATAAAAACTTAGTTATCTTGGTTCTGCGTGGTTCTGCAGCTTGTAATTGTAAATTAATTTTACTAAATTAGATCTTTTTTCATTAATGGTGCTAATAATTAATGGGTACTAAAATTTAACTAACTATCTATGAAATCCATGCTATATTGCAATTATATAACCAGATTTTTTCGTCGGCAATACAGTGATCGAAACCCTCAAGAAACACCGGTCGAGATTCATAAAGCTACCACTCCGGGATGTGTTTAATCTCGCCAAAGTAAGGTGGCCTTAACCCTGATTTTTGCTACGCACTGCGAATTTTTTTATCACTCATGCCTTTCGGGCAAAGCCCCGCCAGGACATGACCGAACCTAAAAGACGCGGATTTAAATTAAACTAAAAAACAATATTATGAAGATAATTTTCATTTCGGTTCTTATTACGCACTATAGAGTATCATTTTTTGAAAAGCTTTCAAAAAATTTTTCAGATTTCAAGGTTTTTACAAGTGTAAAAGACGTAGAAGACGGAAGGCCGCAATATAATGAAGATGTTAATTTTAAAGTCAGAGGGTTCAGGGAACAAAAAAAGACGATAATGGGCTTTTCAATCAGATATATAGATGGAATGTATAAGGCCATCAGAGAGGAACGCCCCGATGTAATCGTAATTGCAGGTATTCCCGGCAACCTGACCTACAGGAAAATTGTCAACTGGGCCCACAGGAATAGTATCAGGGTAATTTTCTGGTATTGCGGATGGGAGCCGAATATAAAAAGGTTGTCTCTATGGAAGAAAATTAAGAAAAGGCTGGCATTATCTCATTACAAAAAAGGAAGCTGTTTTATTACCTATAGCTCAAAGGCGCAAGAAGATCTTATAAAAGAAAATTTCAACAGAGAAAACATAACAGTAGCCTACAATGGAATAGAACTTGATGATTATAAAAATACAGGAAGATATTATGAACAGGCACGAAATTTAAGGGAAAAACACGGGGGGAAAGATGTTGTTTATCTTTATGTCGGGGGATTGGTTGAAGACAAGAGGGTACCTTTCCTGGTGAACACATTCAAGAAATTCAATTCACTTTTTCCCGGTACCAGGCTTTGGATTATCGGCGACGGTCCTCTACGGGAACAGGTATTGGATGAAATTGATAACCATCCAAAAATTGACTATTTCGGGCGGATCATCAAGGATGTTGAACCATGGTTTATTGCTGCCGATTATTTTGTTTTGCCCGGTGCCGGAGGATTGGCGCTTAATCAGGCCATGTTCTTTGAGACTCCCTGCATCGCGGGAAGAGCTGATGGGACTGAAAGGGATCTTGTTATTGATGATGTAACAGGATTTAGTTTTCTTGAAGATAACAGTGAATCTCTTTTATCAAAACTCGCAGAATCCTATAACCTTGATAAGGAAAAATACGAAATAATGAAAAAGAACGGCAGGGAGTTGATTACTTCCAAAAGCAACGTAAACAACATGGTGGAGGTTTTTACCCGGGTGCTTAATGAATTGCAGAGCGGACAACTGAATCATCATCCCGCCAGGTCAAAGGAGAGATATGCGATAGGGAAATAAGATCAGGTCAAAGAACGATAACTTTTTCTTTTATACCCTTGGAATGCCATATGGCATTAACTATACAGGTAATTCACTTCAGTTGAAAGTAATCACAGTTTGAAGAATCATATAACATTAAATATCAAAACAAGATGAAGGTTGATCTTATTGCAGGTGCCCGTCCCAATTTCATGAAAATATCATCCATTATAGATGCTATAAACAAGGCCAGAAATGAAAAAGAAGATATTGGATTCAGGCTCGTTCATACAGGACAACATTATGATGCCAATATGAGTCATAATTTTTTTCATCAGCTGGATATTCCCGAACCCGACATAAACCTTGGTGCCGGTGGCGGCACTCAGGCCGAACAGACGTCGGCTATTATGACAGGTTATGAAAAATTTCTCATTAAGGATGGTAAGCCTGATCTCTGCCTGGTGGTGGGTGATGTTACATCAACAATGGCCTGTGCTATTGTAGCAAGGAAAATGTATGTAAAGGTAGCTCATGTTGAAGGCGGTATACGGTCGGGCGACTGGCGGATGCCTGAGGAGATCAACAGGGTTGTAACCGACAGTATAACAAACTACTTCTTTACCACAAGCCGGTCGGCGAACAAGAATCTCCTTGGAATGGGAGCCAATGATGACCAGATTTTTTTTGTCGGTAATACAATGATCGATACACTCATTAAACACCGGTCCAGATTCATAAAGCCATCACTCTGGGATGCTTTTAACCTGGAAGAAAAAAAATTTCTGGTCCTCACCCTGCACCGTCCATCAAATGTTGATGAAGAGGAAAAGTTTCTTAAATTATTGGATCAGATACTGATTCATTCAAGAGGATTACCGGTGGTTTTTCCCGTGCATCCAAGAACTGCCCGGAACCTGAAAAATGCCGGAATAAGCAGTGAGAGACTGATTTTATCAGAACCTCTTGGATACCATGAATTCAATTACCTGGTGGAAAGATCCGCTGCCGTTATTACTGATTCCGGTGGTATTACTGAAGAAGCTACTGTAATGGGAATTCCCTGCATGACTCTGAGGGATTCAACGGAGCGCCCCGAAACCGTAACTATTGGAACCAATGAGCTCCTGGGAACAAATCCTGACGCTATTAAACCTGCGCTCGACAGGCTTTTTGAGGACAAGTGGAAAAATGGGAGTATCCCTGAACTGTGGGATGGCAAGGCGGCAGAAAGGATAGTTGCCGTATTGCTGGATTTGCAATAGTTTAATAAGTACCAGTATTCTCACATTTTATCGTAATACTTCCATGATGATCCGGACAGATGGGTGCAAATCGTGTTCCTCCTGTTTAAAGAATATCAT